>CAYTPB010000014.1:0-8882 GCA_964439785.1 uncultured Gammaproteobacteria bacterium | reverse complement strand
TTTATAGGGAAATAAGTTCAGAGCCTTCCGCGGAGGATTTAAAGTATTTAGCGGAAAAGTTCCCTAACATCTCGATGTTAGATATAGGACACGTTTTTTCCAAGCTGATATGTAAACCGATAACTAAAATGAAGGATGTGAAATTTTTGACCGGTTTAGCCGCGATGGATCCCAACTCTGTCCTGCCGGATTCATTAACTGAGGCAGAAGGGAACGTGTTGGAATGTTTTATAAAACTGGCGCAAAGCGGCAGAAGGACTAGCGACAAGGAGATTGCTTCTGAATTAGATATAAGTATAAGGTCGGTTAGAGGTAATTTCGGGAGGGTTTTCGAAAAACTTGGGGTGCACCGCAAAACCAGTTTGCTGCCTTATACTCTTTCCCGAACGCAGTAATGTTGAGATGAAAAACCCCCGATCGCTCGAGGGTCTTCCATAGATGGTGAAATAAATCACCTTGCCGCTTTTTACACAGCACCACCAATTTTGAACATGGAGGTACCACAGACTGTGCAGACACCTTTGGCGGCTTTCTTGCCGTTTTTCATGGTGACTTCCTGTACATCTTTAGCATCTCTTTTTTGGCGACATTTTACGCAGTACATTTGCATTGTTGAAGTTCACCCCCTTTCGGTTTTCGAATAATTTGGTCAACCTAAGAACTGTTTAAGAACTTCCGGAACAAATTATCCGGTTCAACCTTTGTCAGTTAAGTATTCTTAAAAAAGTTTGTTCTTAAGGTTGTCATAGAAAATTTAAAATATGCTTGATTGAAGCTAAGTATAAACATAGTTGAAATGCAATTGCAAGCGTAGACAGGATCAGGATTTTAGTCAGGTCATGCCTTAAATAGCCGGTGTCGGTGGTTTCGGAATTTACCGGGAAGACAGAAGGCAATACGGGGCTGCTCTGGGGAAGATTAAAGACTCCGGTTTTTGGGGTTGAACTTGGGGTTTCCTTTATCCTGGGTTCTGCTTTTTTGCCTTGAAGCTGGCGCCTTAAGGCTTCCAACCGTTTTTGTTCTAAACTTACTTTAGGCACGCTAAGAGCCTATCACGCACGGGTGTGGGTGTCAAGTATGAATCGTGCGTGAAACTATAAGATAAATTTTTATTTGTCTTGAATTTAAGGCTTTTTGTCTGGGCAAAGATCCCCTAATGGGCAACCCTCACAAGTGTGAGGGCGGGCGGTGCAGAAGTATCTGCCATGTAATATAAGTAGGTGAGCGAAGATGCCCCAGTCTTTTTGAGGCACAATTGCCATTAAATCCTTTTCAATTTTGACCGGGTCTTTTTCCTTGGTTAAACCCAGTTTATTAGACAGCCTGATAACATGGGTATCCACCATAATCCCCTCATTTTTATGGAAGGCATCGGTTAAAACCACATTGGCGGTTTTTCTGGCTACCCCAGGCAGGGAATCCAAGTCCTCCATATTGCCAGGAACTTTACCATTAAATTTTTCAACTATCATTTTGGCGGCAGCTACAATATTTTTAGATTTGGCCAGATGGAAGTTAATGCCCTTAACAAGTTGGTTTACCTCCTCCGGGTTGGCTTTGGCAAAGTTTTCCACATCAGGAAATTTTTTAAAGAGCTTGGGTGTGTGAGCGTTAACGGATTTATCGGTGGCCTGGGCGGATAAGATGGTTGCTACAAGAAGTTGCCAGGGAGTTTTAAAGATCAGCTCTGTTTTGGGGTTGGGAAAAACTTTCAGTAATCTTTTAATAATCTTTTTAACTTTTTCTTCTTTGGCCATAGTTGCAAATTACCACAAAAGGGCGTCTAATTAAATTAGGATGATGAAAGACGCTTATAAATACTTTGGCAGACATGTAATGTATAACTCAACAGTTCATTTTCTGATCGGGGTGGGGGTAGGAATGCTGCTGGTAGGCCCGGTCTTTAATTTTCATACAGTTCGCTGGGGTCTGATATTTTTGGGTTTAGGTATTTTGGGCCATTTATATCCCCTGGTTGTCAAAAAATAATCTTCATTGACTTGAACTCAGCTACTTTGGTATATTTTAAAGAGTAATATATGTATTCAGGGCAAGGGGTGGCAGAAATTCTGGATCTGCTCATGATTTTGTGGTTGGGTTTACTGACCTATTTTTTTTGGAAAAATAGAGGCTTTTTAAAGAAACTTTTTCCGGAAAAAGAGGATGGGGAGATAAAGGATAAGTTTGAGGAAATTTTAAGTTTCCTGGAGAGGGAGAAAGCCAGGGATGAGGTTTTAAATAAGAATTTAAGGGTGTTGCAAAGACAGGGGTTTGGGCATCTACAAAGGGTTTCTATTTTAAGGTACAACCCTTATGGGGACACGGGAGGGAATGTCAGTTTTTCCCTGGCGATACTGGACGGGTTGGGAAACGGAGTCTTAATTACCAGCCTTCATACCAGGGCCGGGACCAGGGTTTACGCTAAGGATATAGTAAAAGGGGAAAGCAGTTTGAAGCTTTCAAAAGAAGAAGCTGAGGTTTTAGCTCAGGCAATGAAGGAGTAATATCTGGACTTTTTAAATAACTTAACAAAATTACAAAAAAACCTGCTGGCGGCGATTATCGGCATTATTGTGTTCGTAGTGACGGTTTCAGTTTCTTATTCCGCCTTTACGGGCACTAATCCTATTAGCAGTACTTCTTCAGGAGCATCTGTTCCGGTTGTAACCTCGAGTTCCGGGCCAAATGCCGGAGAAAATCCTAATGAACCTAAAACTGCAGAGTGTCCGCTGAACGGCTCAATGCATACCAAAGAGGCCAAAGATGCCTGGAGCAAGCGGCGGCCGCTGGCGGTGATGATTGAAAACCATGAGGATGCCAGACCGCAATCCGGTTTGACCAGTGCCGACGTGGTTTATGAGGTGGTGGCTGAGGGTGGAATTACCAGGTTTATGGCCCTCTTTTACTGCAACTCTTTGTCCGATATCCAGGTAGGGCCGGTCAGATCGGCCCGGACTTACTTTTTGGATTGGTTGTCCGAGTATGATGCGCTTTATGCCCATGTTGGAGGCGCTAATATGCCCGGTCCGGCTAACGCTTTAGGCCAAATTATCACTTATGGAGTTAAGGATTTAAACCAGTTCTCGATTGGATTTCCTACTTATTGGAGGGATTACCAGAGGTTGGGCCGCCCCGTAGCCACCGAACACACGATGTATTCTTCCACCCAAAAGCTTTGGGCGGTTGGCGCCCAAAGGGGCTGGACTAATATTGATGCGGCTACCGGCAAAGATTGGGCATCCGGCTTTGTGCCCTGGAAGTTCCAGGATCCATCATCCTCAAAAGGGACAGCTACTAAAATCTTTGTGCCGTTTTGGTCAAATACCGATGATTATGAGGTCCGGTGGAATTATGACCCATCATGCAACTGCTACAAAAGGACCCAGTTTACCGCCAACACCCCCGGGCCGCACATAGATTTTGACAACAAACAGCAAATCGCCCCAACCAATATCGTAGTACAGTTTGAAACCCAAGCCCACGCTCATGACGGCTACGAAAATGACGTGCACTTGCTTTATGGCACGATAGGTACAGGCAAGGCTTTGATTTTCCAGGATGGAAAGGCTATAGTTGGGACCTGGTCAAAGAAGAGCCGGATTGCAAGGGAGCAGTTTGCCGACGCAGCGGGCAACCCAATTGCATTTGACAAAGGACAAATTTGGATCGAGACTGTCCCGGATGGATCCAATGTCACATATTAATCTTTCTGCCTAGAAAGGAGGAAAAATGGAAGAGATTATAGTTTCAAAAGTCCGGGTTAAAATACTGCAGCTTTTTTTAACCTCCCACGAGAACCTGCTCCACGTCAGAGAGATCGTCAGACGCGTTGATGAAGAGATAAATGCGGTCAGGCGCGAGCTGGCCAGGATGGAAAAATATGGCATGGTTTCAAGCGAATGGCGGGCTAATAGAAGGCTTTATCACTTCAGGAAAGATTATAAATTTTATCCCGAACTTTTAGCATTGGTAATGAAGTCGACCGGAGTCGGCAATGCCATAATTAAAAATGCGTCCAAGCTGGGGAGAATCAAATATGCCATGCTGGCAACCAGGTTCGTGAAGAATGAGGTTTCTGGTCCGGAAGATGTGGATATTTTGATAGTCGGACAGATCGTCCAGCCGGAGCTCCAGGCGATTATCGCCGACGAGCAGACCAGGAGAGAGCGGGAGATTAACTATTCCTTTATGGACGATGCCGAGTTTTTGTTTAGGGTGAGACGCCGGGATCCGTTCATTTTGAGGGTTTTAATCCAGCCGAAGATCATGCTGATCGGGGACGAGACCAATATGCTTTCGGGAGTAATTGTTTAAGATGAAAAGGCAAGTTGTTTTAGGTTTAATAATAGCTTTAACTTTGGCTGCAATTTTAGTGGACTTTCCAATCTGGAAAGCCAGCGGCGTAGCCAATAACTATCCCATTAAGTTGGGTTTGGATCTTCAGGGCGGGACCGAGCTGGAGCTTCAGACCGACATGTCAAAGATTGCGCCCCAGGATAGGGATGATGCACTGGAATCGGCCAGGCAGGTGATTGAGCGGAGGGTGAATGCTTTTGGGGTATCCGAATCCCTAGTCCAGTCTTCCAAAGTTGGAGGAGACAGAAGGATTTTGGTGGATTTGCCCGGGGTCAAAGATGCATCGGCCGCAGCTAACTTGGTGGGAAAAACGGCCCAGCTGGAGTTTCGGGAATTGACGGCATCCGCCAGTGCCGAAGCTTCCCAATCTGCCTTCATAACTTTGGATAATACCCAGCCGACCGGATTGACCGGGGCGGATTTACAAAAGGCGACAGTAACTTTTAACTCAAGCGGTAGTTCAGTTGGCCCGCAGGTCCAGCTCCAGTTTAACTCCGAAGGTGCGAAAAAGTTTGGAGATATTACCGGGAGGAACGTCGGCAAGCCCCTGCCGATCTTTTTGGACAGCCAGGTGATAGAGGCGCCGACGGTCCAGCAGCAGATTTTAGGGGGGAATGCCGTGATTACCGGAAATTTCACATCAGATACCGCCAAAACTTTGGCGATCCAGCTAAACGCCGGGGCGCTGCCTGTGCCTATCCATATTTTGAGCCAAAGGACGATTTCGGCAACCCTGGGCCAATTATCGGTCCAGAAAAGTCTGGTAGCCGGGATTATCGGGTTGTCAATTGTGATTATTTATATGGCCCTTTACTATGGATTTTTAGGCTTAATTGCGGACTTGGCGTTAATGATTTATACCCTGCTGGTTATGGCAATCTTTAAAACAGGCCTATTCATTTTGCCGCCCGTTACACTTACTTTGGCAGGAATTGCCGGATTTGTTTTATCTGTTGGGATGGCGGTTGATGCCAACATTTTAATTTTCGAGAGGATGAAGGAGGAAAGAAGATGGGGCAGGGATTCCAAGCGGGCGCTGGAGCTGGGGTTTACCAGGGCCTGGTCATCAATCAGGGACTCAAATATCTCTTCTTTAATTACAGCCTTTATTTTGTATTACTTTGGGACGGGAATTGTGAAGGGTTTTGCCATTACTCTGGCAATCGGAGTCCTGGTATCGATGTTTACGGCAGTGGTGGTGACCAGAACGTTTTTGAGGTTTATCTTTAAATAAATGTTATTTAAATCTAAAAATCCAAAATTTGAATATTTAAAAAAAAGGTGGAGTGATAAACACAAAGCCATTACCCAAAACCTGTTTGATAAGCACCTGAGGAGGGTGGCTTTAGGGGGGTTGGGAGGTTTGATGCTTTTGCCGGCGTCCGGGATGGCGCTGTCTCATCAGACCTTGGCTAACAATGAGGTTGGGGTTGAGGCGGTTAAAAACACTAACGCGCTTTTGGCGGCCCAGCTAAAAGACAAGGTGCCAAATGAGGTCAGGCCGCTTAATCCAACCGAAGAAAAACAGATTACTCAGGTTTTGTCCCGTGAAATCGGAATACCTGTAGCGGCCGAGCTCCAGGGGATTAGGTTAAACACGGATTACGGTTTGATCGGAGGGGAACAGCACCTTTACCGCTACCCGGGGGATAATGTTTTTTCCCATGCCCAAAATGCCAGGGATTGGGCGCTTTACGGACCGTCGGGAATAGCTCCGGGATTGGGAGCCTGGGGTTATTTTGCACCTTCTCAATCACAGTTAACCCAGACCAACATTGACAGGGAGAGATGGTATATTGCAGTCCAGACGTTTTTGGCTCCGGGTTTTTCGGAAAACACCGCCAAATATAGGGACTTTTTTAAATATAGAAAGATGGTGGTAGTAAATCCCGACACCGGGCAGACGGTGATTGCGGATGTTGCCGATGCCGGCCCGGGTGATCAAACCGGGAAGCAGTTGGGGGGTTCACCTGAGGTGATGGATGCTTTAGGATTGGGGAGCGGGCCAAGAAAGGGAGCGGTGCTTTACTTTTTTGTAAATGACCCGCAAAATAAGCTGCCATTGGGTCCGGTTAAACTGCCTGATTTAAAGCAAAGTTAAATATGCTCAAGAATTTTTATACACATTTAATAAATTATGAGGAGGTCTACATTGAGTTAGATAAGCTTGATTTGTCCGAAAAAGAAAGGCATCACTTGGCCGAGCTGATCGATGCCAATTTGCATAACAGTATAATTGAGGCGGTTTTATCGGAATTATCGGATAAAGACAAGCATGTTTTTCTAAAACATCTGTCGGAGCAAAATCATGATAAAATCTGGGAACTTTTAAATACAAAAGCCGACAATATCGAAGACAAGATAAAACTGGCGGCCGAAGATTTGAAAAAGGAAATTCATAAAGATATTAAGGAAGCAAAAAATAAATGAGGTTAATGAAAAGGAAGGAGCTATTTTTTATACTGTCCAGTCTGGTAATTTTGCCGGGCTTATTTTTCCTGATTACATCAGGGTTAAAATTGGGGATAGATTTTACCGGTGGATCGCTTTTGGAATATAAGTTTGAAAGAAGCATTCCACCAAGTGACTTAAACCAGTATGGCCAGGTGACTCCTGAGGGGGGTAACACCTACCTTTTAAAAACCAGGCCTTTGGACCAGGCGGAAATAAGCGCTTTAACCGGCCAGCTTAAAAATAAATTTGGGAATTTAGAGACTTTAAGTACCGAAAGTATCGGCCCGACTATTTCATCGGAGTTAAAGCAAAAAGCCCTGCTGGCTCTTTTGATAGCCTGCGTGATGATAGTTTTATACATTACTTATTCCTTTAGGAGAGTACCAAAACCGGCGTCCAGTTTTAGGTTTGGGATGGCGGCAATAGCGGCGCTGATCCATGACGTATTGGTGGTGGTAGGACTTTTTGCGATTTTCGGGAAGTTTTTTAATGTGGAGATTGATACCCTTTTTGTGACAGCTCTTTTAACAGTGATCGGTTTTTCGGTCCATGATACGATTGTGGTGTTTGACAGGATCAGGGAAAACTTGCCAAAACATTTATCTAAAAAATTTACCGATATTGCTGATATTTCCGTTACCCAAACCCTGGGGCGGTCTTTGAACACTTCCCTTACGGTCTTTTATGTACTGCTGGCCCTGCTTTTATTTGGTGGAGAGACAATCAGGTGGTTTATAGTAGCGCTTTTGATAGGTATTATATCGGGGACTTATTCTTCAATCTTTAATGCTACGGCGCTTTTGTGCCTTTGGGAAGAGCGGTTGGGCCACTAAAATCAATGGAAATTTTTACTCTAAGAAAAACACCAACTAAGGAAGAAAACCCTAGAGCGGATTTAAGGTTTAGTTAATTTCTAGAATCCTTTTCAATAGATAATCCCGGTTATTTTTGGTTTGATCTTCCTGGACCTCCTTGAAAAGCTTTTGTAAAACTTCACCGACTTTCCGGCAGGGCTTGATGTTTAAAGTTTTCATGACATCTTTACCGTCAACTTTTAAATCTGTGACCGAGAAGGGTTTTTGCATAACCTGATCAATTCTTTCCCGGTATTTTTCCATCCTCCAGGAAATCGCTTTTACCGTTCCGCCCCCCAACCTGTCACCAATCCTTAAGGCAAACATATCCTCAATATCTTCCCGGCCGACATTTTTGATGAATCTTCTGACGGCCGTATCGGTCTGGTTTTCATCGATGGTGAACATATGCCACCTGATTAATTTAAAAAGCTTTTCAGTCTGCAGTTTTGAAAGGTTAAATCTTTTGGCGATTTTAAGGGCCTTTTCGGCGCCGGCTGTTTCATGATGGAAAAAGGTGACATTTCCAGTCGCATCTTTTTTATAGGTTTCTACCTTGCCAATATCATGGAGAAGGGAGGCAAATAAAACGATCGGGTCCTGAGAGGGGGTGAATTTTAAAGTTAGAAATGAGTGCTCGCCAATATCGTAGATCCTTTCATGTTTTGGCCCTTCCTGGATAATGCCAAAACACTCATCAACCTCCGGCAAAATAATTTTTAGTATCCCCGCCTCCCTTATTAACTTTAAGCCTATGTATGGATTCATACAGATAAAAATTTTAAAAAGCTCATCCCTGATCCTTTCATTGGCAACTTCCTTAATTAATTCCCTGTTTTCCCGGGCCGCAGTCAAGGTTTTGGTTTCAATTTCAAATTCCAGCTCGCTGGAGATTCTGATAGCCCTCATTAAGCGGAGGGCATCTTCTTTAAACCTTTTGTTAGGGTCTCCGACAGCCCTTAAGACTCCGTTTTGGATATCATTCCGGCCATTGAATGGATCATAAATTTTCAGATTTTTGTCCATGGCCATGGCATTTATTGTGAAATCGCGCCTTGATAAATCCTCCTCCAGCTTATTGGTCCAGGAAACCTCGACCGGATGGCGATGGTCGCGGTAATCTCCCTCACGGCGCATGGTAGTGATTTCAATGATTTCCGCCGCTTGGGGTCCTGTCAGCTCCGGTTTCTCAGGTGCGTCCTCGTAGTTTTTCGCTTT
>CAYTPB010000013.1:0-9612 GCA_964439785.1 uncultured Gammaproteobacteria bacterium | reverse complement strand
GATATAAAAAGACATTCCGTCCCCGGGCCCGGGGACGGAATGTCTTTTTATATCGGGACAATGAACTGGGTTTTGCTTTTGCTGGGGGTGATTTTATCGGCATTTTTTTGGAAAAGGTTATCAAGATTTAAAAAAGCAGTTTTGGTTTGGGGTTTTGTCACCTTTATAATGGCATTTTTAATGATGAACTTTCGGTCAGTATTTTTATGGCAGAAACTACCGCTTTTGCCATATTTCCAGTTCCCCTGGAGGTTTTTGATTCTAACGACTTTTATTACGCCAATTTTCATAATAGTTTTGGATGAGGTAAAGTATTCAAAATATATTGCTTTGGTGATTTTGGTTTTGGCTTTAGGGTTAAACTGGAGTTTTTTCAGGCCCCATGATTTTTTGGGAAGACAGGACAGCTATTATTTAAACAGATATATCCCTTATCCGGTGGCCTCTCAAGCCTACAGGGAAACCCAGGAGGAATATTTGAGGCTGCCAAAGGATACCCAAAAAAGACCGGATAATAATTACCCGGTGATATTTCCGGTGAACCCGGCCATAAGGAACCTGCAAACTCCAAATCCACTTTCGGCCAATTTTGAAACTTCCAGTTCATTGCCCATGGATTTGAATTTTAATAAGTATTATTTCCCGGGATGGGGGGTTTCAATTGACGGGAAAGAAACTAAAATTTTGCCGGGTCAACCCTTTGGCCAGGTGTCTTTTGATGTCCCTGCAGGGGACCACAGTGTTAGTATAAACTTTAGCGAGACTCCCTTTAAAAAAGCGCTTGATTTTATTTCTTTGGTTTCTTTTGCATCCGCCCTAATGCTTCTAATTTTTAAATTTTCCTTCTTTAGCAAAAAACAGCTTTGAGGTATGATCATATAAATGAGCCGGAAAATAAAAGTTATCCTGGTTTTGGGAGTTTTACTCAGGCTGATTATCATGCCGTTTACCTACCATTCGGATATCCAGCCTTTTGATTTGGCAGGCTATGTAATTTCCAAAGGTTATACCTTAAATTTTTATGATTATTTCCCAAATCAGAATAGGACAAATCCACTAAAGATAACTTTCCACGATTATAATTTTAACTATCCGCCGGCTGTATATTTTTCCCTGGGGACTATAGCCAATATTTTTTCACCTGCGGTTGGAGAGCAGTTTAGGGTGCAATATTTATCTGATGTAAAGTCAACTTTTGGGACGCCCAAATTTTATATTCACCAGTTTACATTAAAGTTACCGTATTTATTTTTTGATATCGGTTTATCCCTTTTGCTTTTGAAATTTTTTGAAACGGAAAAACAAAGGGTGTGGGTGATGTTGCTTTGGGTGTTGAATCCCCTGTCCCTTTTATCAAGTTTTTTGATGGGCGGATTCGATATTATTCCAACTTTTTTTACAGTTTTGGCGCTATACCTCGTCTGGAAAAACAACAGCCGTAGAAACCTTTATATGGCAGCTATCTCTTTGGGTTTAGGGACAGCGTTTAAAATTTATCCGTTATATTTACTGGTGCCTTTAATGGGGTTAACAGACGATTGGCGGGAAAGGGTGAAGATAGCCCTTTTATCAGTCCTGCCTTATATTTTGTTTGCCCTGCCTTTTTTGGGTTCGTATAACTTCCGGTCATCGGCGCTTTTGGCAGGCCAGTCCACCAAATCCTTTTACGCCCAGATTCCGGTTTCCGGAGGAGAGGCGATTATACTTTTCCCGGCTATTTTAATTTTTTTCTATATTTTGTTTTTAAAATACCGGGTTGCGGGAGGGCTTTTATGGCAAAGGTTTTTGATTGTATTTTTACTGCTTTTTATTTTTACCCATTACCACCCCCAGTGGTTTTTATGGGTTACACCATTTTTAATTTTGGAGCTGGTTTTTACCAGGTTCAGCAACTGGCTGGCCCTAACTTTAATGATGGTAAGCTTTACGGGGCTGCTGTTTTTCTTTGACCCCGGCTTAAGTTTTGGATTGTTTTCACCCCTTAACCCTTCGCTTTACAACTCTTACGGGCTTTGGGATGTGTTGCATCTCCACCCGGATTACAACTTTTCCAGGTCAGTCCTACAGACTGTTTTTGTGGGGGCTGCCATTTATTACCTTTATATTTATTCCTTTAAAAAACCGTCTATTGAATAAATTTTATGAGTGAAGAACAACCGCTTTCAGTCTCCGACATCAAGCGAAAAGTGGTCCCGGCCTTTATTAATTTAGTGGCCAGGCAGGCGATGCTCCAGGCCATTAGCTGGATCACCATAAACTTGGTTTTAGCCAGGGTCTTGTCGGTTGCAACCATCGGTGTTTTCGATATCGCCAATGCTATCATAGCCTTTTTTGCCTTTTTCTCGGATATCGGTCTGGCAGCAGCCCTGATCCAGAAAAAGGCAAGCCTGGAAAAGGAGGATATCTCAACTACTTTTACTATCCAGATTTTGATTGTAGGGATTTTGAGTTTGGTTATTATAATGGGTGCGTCGTTTTTTGCCGAGTTTTATAAACTTGATTCGTCGGGTATTTGGTTGATCAGGGCGCTGGGCTTTTCGTTTTTCCTGTCTAATTTAAAAGTGATTCCCTCAGTCTTAATGGAGAGGAAATTAAATTTTAAGCCGATTGTAACGGTGGATGTGGTGGAGACCCTGTTGTTTAACTTGGGTCTAATTTTGTTTGTTTACTACCATTTTGGGATTTGGAGCTATACCTATTCGGTTTTGATAAGGGGGATTGCCGGCGTAATTTTGATTTATATTTTAGTGCCGATCAAACCGGGCTTAGGGATCAATAAAGAGGTGGCAAGGAAGTTAATGAATTTCGGCGTGCCGTACCAAATGAATAATTTACTGGCGCTTTTAAAAGACAGACTGGTGCCTTTGGTGGTGGCCAGGATGGTTGGGCCGCTGGGGATAGGTTATATTGAGTGGTCCCAGGGTGTGGCCTTTATGCCGCTTCAGATCATGAGTACTGTTATTACTGTCACCTTCCCGGCTTTTTCCAGGCTGCAGGACGAAAAGGAGGCTTTGAGCAGGGCGGTGGAAAAGTCGCTGTTTGTGACCTGTTTGGCAGTTTATCCGGCAGTTTTTGGGCTGGCGGCGATACTGCCGGCTATTGTTCAGTATGTTGTGACCAGCAAATGGCAGCCAGCCCTGCCTTCCTTTTACTTTTTTTCCTTTTCGGTTTTATGGTCGGTAATTTCAACCTCTTTGACCAATGTTTTAAATGCCATCGGGCAGATTAAGACAACCCTTAAATTAATGATACTTTGGACAGTGGCCACCTGGGTGCTGACACCGATTTTAGTCTATTTTTATGGGTTCTTGGGAGTGGCGATGTCATCATTTATAATATCTTTTACCTCGGCCCTGACTATTTATCTGGTTAAAAAAGTTTTGGATATTAAGGTAATGCAGGTGGTGACATTGCCAATTATCGGGTCGGTTTTAATGTCTTTAGCAGTTTATTATTTCTCCATGAATTTTGTCAGGGATAAGTTTTCCATTATCCCGGCTATTTTGCTGGGGTGCGTTATTTACGGGATAGTTATCCTTTTATTTGGCAGGGACAGGCTGATAAATGATTTGAGGAGCCTAAAAAATGTCTAAACTGTTTTCACTTTTAGCGGTGCTTTTACTGTCTTTGGGAGTTTTGTTTTTATCACCCAAGGTTTGGGCTGCACAAAACTCCTACGTTACAATTGTTAACCCGGTCCGGGGGCCGGATTTCTGGAGCCTGCAAAACCAGAAGCCCCGGGATGCGGTTTTAGGTGAGGAGCAGATTCTTAACAAGTACAATTTAGATGCCACCTGGCTTATCAGGTACGATGCATTAAAAAATGCGGATGTTTTGAGCGCTTTGGAAAATGCGCCCAAGGGGTCGGAGTACGGTATATTCTTTGAAGTTACGCCAACTTTAACAAAAGATGCCGGAGTGGCATACCACCAATCGGGTTCCTGGCACAGCGCCGCTTCCGTGTTCCTGTCAGGTTATTCGACAAATGACAGGCAAAAATTGATTGATACCGCCTTTGAGCAGTTTAAAAGCGATTTTGGGTTCTATCCAAAATCCGTCGGGGCCTGGTGGATTGATTCCTACTCCTTATCTTACATGCAGCAAAAATATGGTATCGTTTCCTCTCTTGAGGTGGCGGACCAGTACTCGACCGATAACTACCAGATTTGGGGACAATATTTTGAGGCGCCTTATATTCCGGCTAAAAAAGATGTTTTGCATCCGGCTTCCGAGTCAGCTGATAAACTGCCGATTGTGATAATGCAGTGGGCGGCCAGGGATCCGGTTAACGGCTACGGCAATGGGGTGGCAGAATCAACCTATTCTGTCCAGGCTAATGATTATATGGACTACCACAATCTGGGTATAAATTATTTTGGGTCTTTAATTGATCTTTACACCAAACAGCCGTTTAACCAGATAAACCAGGTAACAGCCGGCCTGGAAAATTCCTATTCCTGGGCAAAATACGGCAGGGAGTATGAAAAACAGATACAGCTTTTGTCCCAGAAACAAAAGCAGGGCCAGTTTCAGGTATCAACTATGTCCGATTTTTCCCAAAATTATTTAAGACAGTTTCTGGATGTTTCACCCACCCAAACAGTGGTAGCCACAGACCCTTTAGGAACGGGGAAAAGATCGGTCTGGTTTATGGATCCCTTTTACCGGCTGGGTTGGTTTTATAACAACCAAGGCTCAGTTATAAGGGATATCCACCAGTATATTGCCGGCCAGGAGGAACTTTGCTTAAAGACGGTTTGCGACAGCGTCGACTTTGCCACATCCGCCACCCGGGTTTTAGATGATGTCAGCTTTGGCCAGAATGTGATTTTAGACCCGGGAGGAATCAATAATTTCAGCTTTGCCCAAAATAACGGCAATTATGACCTGACTTATACCAATCAGGCGGGGACCGTGAGGAAATTAGAGTTCTTAAAGAGGGATATTTCCTTAGACGGCAAGGTTTCAACGGTGGACGGGTTTATTTTAAATGCTTTGAGCAAGCCCGCTGCCAATGAAAAATACAAATTGGCGGATGATCCCCAAAAAGCCGCCCAATTCCAGGAAGAATTACCGCCTCTAATTTTTAACATAATTAAATTCATGTTAATTTTAGCTTTGGGGTTTTTACTGCCGGGTTATTTGATTTTGGGGAAAGTGTTGAAAGAGGAAAATTTGCTAACGGAAGTATTTTTATCGGTTGGTTTGGGGATGGCAGTGTTTACGGTTTTATCCTACGTCTTTTATTTCCTTAATTTGTTTTGGCCGATCATTTTAAGCCTTTTAATTTTGGACATTTTGTTTTTCTCTAAAAAACTATTTAGGGATTTTAAGTTTAGAGTAAAGTTTGGAAGATGGGAAGCTTTTTATTTAATTTTGATTTTAGCAGGGACAATTTTCCAGATTATTCCGGCGTTCCGGACCGGCTGGGTGTTTGATTACGGAATGGGTTTTTGGGGGGCTAATTCCCATGACGGCGTTTGGCACATTGCTTTGGTAAATCAATTATTGAATGGTTTGCCGGTGACAAACCCGGCTTTCTCGGGGGTAATTTTAAAGGATTACCATTATCTGTTTGACCTTTTATTGGCCCAAACTTATAAATTGACTGCCATCCCTGTTACCGATTTATTGTTCAGATTTTATCCGATGCTATTTTCACTTCTTTTGGGGGCGGGAAGTTTGGCTTTATCGCTCAAACTTTTTAAGTCTAAATTAGCTGCCCTAATTTCACTTTATTTTATTTATTTTTCGGGCAGTTTTGGATGGATTGTGGAATACGTTAAAGGGAGAGGGTTTGGCGGTGAGTCGGATTTTTGGGCTAACCAGATGGTGTCGTTTAACTTTAATATGCCCTTTGCCTCATCCCTGGTTTTATTTATAAGCTTTCTAATTTTATTTTCCATATATATAAATAAAAAATCCAAAGCTCTGTTTTGGAGTTTGGTCTTAATTTCCGGAAGTTTGGTCGGTTTTAAATCCTATGCCGGGATTTTATGTTTGGGGGCGCTTTTTTTCACTCTAGTTTGGCAATTTTCGAGAGCCAGGGATTTATCACTTTTTAAATTAACTTTGATTTCCGGACTTTTTTCACTTCTATTCATTTTACCCAATTTTACTTTAGGGACACAGTTCTTTATTATTTCTCCTTTTTGGCTAATCTATTCCATGATTAATGACCCGGGTAGATTGGGCTGGCAAAGGCTGGCATTAGGGCTGCAGGCTTATTCGGCCCGGGGTGACATTATTAAATTGATGATAGTTAATATTTTAGGTCTCGTGTTTTTTTTGGGAGGGAATTTAGGGATGAAGATTTTGGGAGGGTTTAATTTATTTTGGGTTAAGCTGGAAAATAAAACCGTTAAAACTTTTCTAATAATTTTTTCGCTTTTTTCCGTTTTAATTCCCCTGGTCTTTATCCAGGCCGGTAACTCATGGAACATAATCCAATTTTTCTATTACTTTATGTATTTGGCGGCTCTTTTTTCCGGGACGGCTTTGGTAACTTTGATTAGGAAGTTCCCCAAAGCTTTAGCCTTACCTTTAGCAACTCTTATTTTAATATTGGTACCGGTGAATGCTTTAGCTTCGGTTAATATGTACATGGGTAAAAATCCCCACACCTTTATCAGCCCCAATGAACTGGAGGCATTAAACTTTTTATCCCAGGAACCGCCAGGGAATGTTTTAACTAATCCCTATAGTCCTAAGGTAAAAGACAGTTTGGAAGATCCCCGGCCGATTTTTGCCTATGATTCAACTGCCTACGTTTCGGCTTTTTCCAAAAAACCAACTTATTTGGAAGATGAGATAGAGCAGCAGATTCTGCAGACCGATTACATAAGCCGGAAAGTGGCCGAAAAAGACTTTTTTAATTCCATGAATGATACCAGGCCCCAAACTTTGGAAAAAGAAAAAAATTTCCTTAAGTCAAATAAGATAAAGTATATTTATTTGCTGAAATATTTTAATATCAGTATAGATGAGCAGAATTTAAATCTGAAAAAAATCTTTGAAAATCCGGAAGTAGCAGTGTATGGATCAAATAATTGACTTAAAATTTTTTAAACTCAGGGTAATTTCTCTCCTTGTAATAATCTTGGTGATTGGAACAGTCTTTAGGATCTTTGACATAAATAATAATCCCAGGGCCCTTTATGGCGATGAGCTGACGATGGTTTATGATGTCTATTCGATTTATAAAACCGGGATGGATCAGTTGGGCAATCCGCACCCTTTAACTTTTAATATGGGAGCCGGCCGGCCGGCCGGTTACGTTTATTTTTCGATTCCGTTTGTAGCGCTTTTTGGGCCTGGCGCTTTAGGGGTGAGGAGTTTATCAATTTTATCCGGGATCTTAATTATTTTACTGGGCTTTTATTTGGGGCAAAAATTAATTTCCCGGGAGGCTGGCCTTTTGACGGCATTTTTTTTGGCTATTTCCCCCTGGGATATTTCCCTGAGCCGGGCCGGTTTTGAGGCCCATTTTGCGCTGTTTTTGAGTTTATTGGGGGCATTGCTTTTTTTATATGCCTCAAAAAGGCCCTGGCTTTATGTAATCTCAGCCCTGTTTTTTGTTGTCAGTATCAATACCTATCCGACTTTTAAACTGACCTTACCGTTATTTATTTTATTAATAATCTGGTTTAGCGGCGGGCTCAGGAAATTGTTTGTTAAAGAATCGAGAATATTTGTGATTTTATCGATTTTAATTTTAGGTTTAGGAGGGAGTCTGGTATTGTCACAAACTTTTTTTGCTTCCTCAGAGCAAAGATTTTCCAATCTTAATCTTTTTGGCCGGGACGATCTGCAACAAAAATTAATCCAAAAGGTCGATTTTGAGAGAGGTTTGGAATACAACTCGTTGTTTTCAGTCCTCTTCCACAATAAATTTTTAGAAAACGGTTTGATTTTGGGTGAAAGTTACCTTAAAAACTTTAGCGCCGATTTTCTTTTTCTGCATGGTGACAAAGACCCGGTCCATAATATGGCTACCATGGGGGAATTTTATTGGATTCAACTGCCCTTGATAATTTTAGGGATTTGGCGACTTTTAAAAAGGAGGGAAAAAAGGCTGCTGCTTTTTTTAACCGGCTGGATTTTGGTTACCCCGATTGCTACGGCCTTTTTATTGGATGTCCATGCGCTGAGGGATGATTTTATGCTGCCGCCTTTAACTGTTCTTTCGGCGGCGGGAGCGCTTTTTCTGTTTGAGAACTTATCAAATTTGAATGTTAAAAGGATAGCTCAAATTTTAGGGATTTTTCTAGTAATTCAGTTGGTCTTTTTTATCGAAAGGACCTATGTTTTATCACCGGACGAGTTTGGCAGTTTTTGGGCATTACCAGCCAAGCAGGTTAGTGAGCTGGCCAATTCCCAAAAACAAAATTTTAATTATATTATTGTGTCGGATAAAATAGACAGCATTGAATCTGCCTATCCTGTCTACAGCAGTATTGACCCCAAACTGGTAATCAGCCAAAACCGCTCTCCGGTGAAACTCGGCGGCTACTCTTTTAAGAATTATGGGAATGTCTATATCGGGGCAGTCCCCGACTCGGCGGTTAAAAGTTTTATCAGTAATTTAAGCGGCAGAGTTTTGTATATTGCCTCACCCTTTGAACAGCAATTTTTACATGATTATCATATAGTAAGAGAGAGGGACTCGACGGTCGGTTATGTAACGGTGGAAAAGTAATGTCGCTTTTAAAAGATAAAACTGTTAGAAAGATTTTAGTGCTGGCTATATTGATCAGAATTTTGATCATGCCTTTTTTATACCATCCCGACATCAAAACTTATAATTTTCAGGCTTCATTTTTATCCCGGGGAGTTATAAATATTTATCCTTACCTTCTAAACCACCGGTCAGAACTCCCCTTTAAAGAGGAGTTTGTCTATTTTCCCCTGACTTATTTTGCAGTTGGGGGTTACCAGATTTTAACTTCACCACTGCTCGGTCCAAACTTCCAAAGCTGGCTTTTTAATGCCAGCTCGACCGCCAATACCCAGGCTGAAACTTACAGATATTTGTTTTTACTGAAATTGCCTTATCTGGTTTTGGATATTTTATTGGCATTTTTATTAACCAATCTTTTCTCTAATTTTGAGGGAAAGAAAAGGGTCTTTACTATTTGGCTGTTGAATCCCTTTTCGATAATCATTTTGTATGTCTTTTCCAACGTCGATATTTGGGCGGTTTTTTTGACAGTTTTATCGCTGGTTTTTGCCCAAAGGCGCCGGCTGGTTTTATCAGCCTTAGCTTTGGGAGTTGCGGCCGGATTCAAGGCCTACCCGTTAATTTTCATGCCATTTTTGCTTTTATGGTCAGATTCATGGAGAGAGAGGCTTTTGATGGTTTTATCTTCTGTTGGTGTTTTTGTTTTAATTTTGTTGCCGTTTTATTCAAAAGCTTTAATCGATTCGGCCGTATCTTCCGGCTTAACCTCCAGGCTTTTGGATGCCGGAATCAGTCTGGGGTTTGGAGAAAATATTGTTTTGTCTATATTTTTAATGGCGGTATTTTTTTTCTTTTTGATAGAGAGAGGGAAAAAGATGGATTTATCGGTAGTTTATACAATCGTTCTTTTAATCCTTTACTCCTTCATGCAT
>CAYTPB010000012.1:2513-9864 GCA_964439785.1 uncultured Gammaproteobacteria bacterium | reverse complement strand
TCCTTTTCCGGGACACCCGCATCCACAATTTCCACTAAAACTGGCATTCCCATAATGTCGGCATGTTTTTTCATAAATTATTTAGCTTGATTTAAGGCGGTTTGGAGGGAACGTTGAAAGGCCATACTGCTGTCGGAGGCACCGGAGATGATGTCAACGTTGGCGTTTTGGGCTTGGAGGGCTTCCTCTTTTAAATAAACCATGGCCTGGGTGTTGATAGAGAGCGAGGTCTGGTTGTCGTTGGGGTACTGCAGGAACTGAATGTCGGAGATTTTGCCGCCGGATATGACTGCCGCCACCTGGTAATTTCCATAGTAGGCATCCTCAACCGAACCGGTATAGGTTCCGTCTTTATATTGGCCCATATGGGAGCCCATATTGCCGCTGCCCATTATTGGCTGGCCCATATTTTGGGACGAGTTGTCTGGCGGGCTGGATGCGGGCGTACCCAAAGAGGTAGTATTGGCTGTAGACTGGTTATTTCCGATTATCACCGGCTGCCCCTCCCCGCCCACCTGGCCCTTTAACCAAACCAGTAAAAAGAAGGCTCCTAAAACAGATATAAATTGAGCATATTTCATAAGGAATAGTTTATCCGGCAATTATGAAGATTGCATGAACAACTTCTATATTGTAACAGAGATAAATCTGCACTATATTTAAAGTATGAGCGATTTGAAAAATTCTCCAACCCAGATCCCCGAGCCTTACATTTCTAAATTTTTGTTTGCCGACACCAGATTATCCTGGCTTTGGCTTTTGATCAGGATTTATGTAGGCTGGGAATGGGTTGTGGCAGGCTGGGAAAAAGTTACCAGCCCGGCCTGGGTGGGCTCCCACGCGGGTTCGGCTTTAAATGGTTTTATTATTGGAGCTCTCAAAAAAACCGGCGGAACACACCCGGATGTGTTCGGCTGGTACGGTGGCTTTTTGCAAAATGCGGTTTTGCCAAATGCCCCATTTTTCTCTCACTTAGTAGCTTACGGTGAACTGGCTGTCGGCATAGGATTAATCCTGGGGATTTTTTCCGGGATTGCGGCTTTTTTCGGGGCGTTTATGAACATGAATTATCTTTTTGCCGGGACCGTCAGC
The DNA here is from genome assembly GCA_964439785.1 of uncultured Gammaproteobacteria bacterium. Classification (GTDB taxonomy): domain Bacteria; phylum Patescibacteriota; class Microgenomatia; order Daviesbacterales; family UBA10151; genus CAYTPB01. The sequence goes on along the minus strand of CAYTPB010000012.1, from coordinate 8,772 downwards.
ACCAATCCGCTGTTGTTTTTGCTGGAACTTTTTATAATTTTAGCCTGGAGGGTGGCCGGGAACCTGGGACTGGACAGATACATCCTGCCTCTTTTAGGCACCCCCTGGCAACCGGGCAAACTGTTTAAAAAATAACTTATTAATTAAAACCCCAAAGACAAACCCGCCGATATGGGCAAAAAAGGCCACTCCGCCTAAGCTGGCAGATACGGAGAGTGCGGCCGCTCCGGAAAACAGCTGGATGATAAACCAGTAGAGCAGGATGAAGGCGGCCGGGATATCAATGATGGTAAAAAAGATGAAGATAAAAATAACAGTCTTAATCTTATGGTGCGGGAAGGAGGCGTAATAATACCCCAGCACCCCGGCGATGGCGCCGGAGGCGCCGAGCATGGCGATACCAGAGTTTGGCATTAAAAAATACTGGACTAGGGCACCGATTACGCCTGATGAGAGATAAAAGACCGGGAACTTAAAAAATCCCAGCTCCGCTTCTACATTATCCCCAAATACCCATAAAAACAGCATATTGGAGATGATGTGGATAAAACCGGCATGGAGAAACTGGTAGCTTAGAAGGGAAAACAGGGTTTGGGGATGGGAAAAGTCAAGATGGGAGGGAATTAGGGCATATTTTGAGATTAGGGAGTCCGGATTGCCCGATGAAAGCTCCAGGAAAAACACAAAAGCATTTAAGAGGATTAGCAATATTACCCAGAAAGGAAACTTACCCGAGCCCTGGGTATCCTTTAAGGGAAGCATGTAAAAATTTTAGGAGCTAAAAGTTAAGTTTGGGTAAAATTACTGAACTAAAGTGGTAACATAAAATCTGTGGACAGTTTGAAGGACGAAATTTCAAAGCTTTTTTTCGAAAACAGGCGGACCCATGGGAATTTCCAGTACACTGTCCCCTCTCCTACCAACTACCCTTTCCAGTGGCTGTGGGATTCCTGTTTCCATGCCATTATTTTATCCCATTTTGATTTGGAGGGCGCCAAAAAAGAGCTTTTATCCCTGGTGTCAAAACAGTTTGAGAGCGGTATGATCCCCCACATCATTTACTGGGAAGGAGAAAATGACCTTTTCCGCCATATCAACTGGGGTAAAAAGGATACCTCCACCATTACCCAGCCGCCCATGATCGCCTTTGCCGCCTGGGAGGTTTATTTAAAGGATAAGGATAAAGAATTTTTGAGAAAAATTTACCCCGGACTAAAAAAATATTATGAGTACCTTTTAAAAGACCGTGATCCCCGGAATCATCACCTGGCCGGGATCACCAACCCGGATGAATCGGGCGAGGACAATTCGCCCAGGTTTGATGCTTTATTGAATTTGCCCCCCAAACAGACCGAGGAGGAAAACTTTGAAAGAAGGCTGAATCTGGTGGATAAAAACAGAGGATGCGATTTTGAGGCGGGACTCTGTATGAAAAATTTTTTCTGGGTCAAAGACGTACCCTTTAATTCAATTCTAGCTGAGAACTTAAGGTCTTTGGCAGACATTGCTTTGGAAATCGGCGAAGAAAAAGATGCGGATTATTTTTTGGAACAGACAAGGGCGATAAAACTGGCTATGAGGACGCTAATGCTGGAGGACGGGATCTTTTACTCCACCTGGGGTGAGGATTATAAAAAAATTAAGGTTTTAACCTGGGCTATTTTTGCCCCGCTCTTTGCCGGGGCGGCTACGCCGGATGAAGCCCAAAATTTAGTCAAAAAACATCTTCTAAACCAGGGAGAATTTATGGCCAGGTTTTGCGTGCCGACGGTCCCGATGGATGGGGCAAGTTTTAATCCCATTAACCTCTGGCGGGGGCCTGTCTGGACCGGCACCAACTGGTTTATTTACAAAGGATTGCGAAGGTATGGTTTTGACGACGAGGCTCAAAAGATTTTAAATGACACTAAGGCTTTGCTTGAAAAATCCGGTTTCAGGGAACACTATAATCCCCTAACCGGTGAGGGTTCGGGCGCCAAAGGTTTTACCTGGGGCGGGTTGGTTTTGGACATGATGGCGGAATGAAGCCGGTAAAGCATTTAATTTAAGGAATCTGTCTTGCCACCTTCACAGACTCCCAGGTCCTGGAGTTTTTTAATGTATCTTAAAAGCGTCCCAACGTATTCGGCGTGGCTCCAGGTCAGCGGGGCGGCGCTGATCTGGGTCCCGTCAAAAGGATTTATCTGCTCGGATAAGATCCCCGAGGGAAGCGCGTATTTATTAACCCATTCCAGCCGCTGCTCGGGCTCTTTTAAGTCATCACCTTTTTGGGCTTTGGCAATCTGGTACTGGGCCAGCCATAAAGAAGTGATAAACCAGGGGTTCCCCGGCACGTCATGGCTGACACGGTAATAATAATCCCCCTCATACCGGCATAACCCCCCAATTCCGGTTTTAACCGTTAATTTTTCTTTAGTTAACTGATAGGCCTTTTCCAGCTTCTCATTTCCGACTTCCAGAACCCCGAATCTAAAAATTCCATAAACGCTTGAGGAATCAACTGTTTTATCAATTTTTTCCTCATCATCTTCAAAGTTGATCATCTTGTAAAAGTAGCCCTCCTTTTCGTCATAAAGGTATTTTAAGATAGCCTGTTTGACCTCCTCGGCCACCTGGCGGTATTTATCCGCCGTATCCTTTTTACCTAAAAGCTCGGAGAATTCGGCGGCGGCGATCAGCGCACCGTAAACTGAGGCGGAGGTAAAGGTATGGATGCCGAATTTTTCCTCCCATAAATCATAGCTTGGCTTGGGCAAACGGGTGGCTTCATCGCGGAAGGAGACCATAAAATCGGCCGCCTTTTTAATCAGCGAATTATAGACGCTTTCAATAAACTCCAGATCTTTGGAATGGTCAAAATGTTCCTTTAGGGCGATCACCACCAGCGCCGTTTCGTCCTCCTGGATCGGCAATTCGAGCTGGCCGTCCTTAACCCAGGGGTGCCAGGATGAGCCCAGGGATTTATCGGTCCGGTATTTATGCATAAAGTAGCCCTCATCGGTTAAAACCTCGTTGCAAAATTCAAAAAAACGCCGGGCGATATTATTGTCGCCGGTCCGGTCAAGAGAGGTGGCTACCAGTGCGCCGTCCCGCGGCCACATGTAGCTGTAGTTGTCCTTGCCGTGCTGGAGCATGTCGGTATCGCCGGAGGCAATAATCGCCCCCCGGTTGTCGACATGGGTCCTGATAATTAACAGGGATTTTTTAAACAGCCTGACAATCGACGGGTCAATGTTGCAAAAGTTAAAGGATTGTTTGTTGACCCAGGCCCGCCAGTAATCCTCAGTGGTCCGAAGAAGGTGCTGGGGAGACTTTTTTAAGATGTAGTCATTTAGGCTGTTAGCCTCTTTAATCAACCTGGCGGCACAAAGCCAGTAGTAGATTTTTTTGGAGTCGTCTTTGTCGACATCGCAGGAGAAGCTGACAACCGAATCGACCAGGCCGTGCTCGATCGGGTTTTTGGATAAGATTCCATCCTCAGCGTCCTTAAAAGTCCCTTCTTTTCCCTCGATGTTGAAGTTGCCGATTGAGAAGTCGTCAAAGCTGTCGATGTCGGAGACGGCGTTGATCAAAAAAACCCGCCGGCCCTTATAATGGATAATTACATGGCGGACCGGGTCAAAGTAGGCCGTGTCCCCCCGGAGCGATTCATAAATTTCAAACTTCTGGTTAAAAAAGACTTTAATCCGGCGCTTTTTGTCTCCTAAGTTATAAACCGTCACTTCCCGTAAAAATATATCGGTCTCGTTATAAACCGCGTCTTTGAACCCGAGTTTAATCTTTAAATTATGGTTAATCGCCTCAATGGCGCTAACCATGGTGTCGCTCCAGTAATTGATCCTGACCTCCCAGGAACCGTCATCTATCCAACTGAACTCCCCATCCACCCAAACCCCGATTTTGTGGACCTGGTGGCCGCCAACCTGGTTTTCCAAACCAACGTAGGGAAAATAAAAGTCTTTGACCTGGGCAAACTTATCCAGCCCGATTAAAATATTTCCGTTTCCCAAAACAAGTGACTTAGGCATTTTTTATATCAGACAGATTTGGGCCGAACTTTAATCTGGTCAATATTCTCAAGGACCAAATCGTCTGGCCAACCCTTCATCTGGTCAAGTTCGTTTCCATAATCATTTTTAATACGTTTGTGCAGAAGTTTGGCGAATTCCTTCCGGGTCTGCTCCAAATCAATCTCCCGGGACTTTTTGAGGTTTTCTGCCCGCAGTTTCAGATCGACCAAGACGTTCATGTAAGCAATGAAGGCATCATAAGGGCTCTTGTAGGGGTTAAAGTATTTATGGACGTCGCCATCCGAGAACCATTTGGTGCACATGTAATAAAAATGGTCGGAGGTGGAAAGATTTCTCCAGTCATTAATTAACTTCTGGTCTCCCAGCTCCAGAATTAACTGTTCCAGCTCATAGAGCTTTTTCATGGCGTCCTGCTGCATACTGTTGGAGAGCCAAGCCGATAAATCCCTTTCGGTGTCGGCCCAGGAGATAAAATGGGGAATGTCCAGCTCATCCCTTGGGGGCAATTTTTGAACGGCCTCGGTCGGGGTAACAAAACCGTTATCCGGGTTTTCCAGAATCCGGCCGGGTAGATTCTTTAAAAATTCAAAGATGCCGGTGTCATCCCACTGGTGTTCACCAAAAGTCTCATAGTCCATAAAAAGGTTAACCACTTCGGCGCTGCCGTTTAGCTCGCTGATCCAGCGGGCGAATTTTTCAGAGGTCAGCGGGTACTCATTCCAGTCCCGGGAGGAAAAACGGAAAGCGATGTCATCCGACAGATGGTAGTTTTTAAGCAGCAGTTTAATATTTTTAGTGCCTTTGGGAGAGTAGACAAAGTTGGGGCTTCTCCAACCCAGGATATGGTCCGCCCCTTCCGCCAAAATTCCCTTGTAGCCTAAGCTTTCAACTTCCAGGGCCAGGTCGTTATTATAAATTAGCTCGGTGTTGCGGAAGACTTCCGGCGTTACCCCAAAAATGTCGCGGATCTTTCTTTTATGGAGCTGAACCTGGCGCCGGAATTCAGCCGGCGAGTAAAGGAAGCTCAACGAGTGGTGGTAGGTCTCATCCAAAAGCTCCACCCGGCCGGTATCAATCAGCCTTTTAAAAGAATCAACCACTTCCGGCTTAAACTTTTCCGCCTGCTCCAAAAAAACTCCCGAGAGTGAATAGCTGACCTTAAATTCGGGATAAGAATTTAGCAGTTCCAGCATCAGGTTGTTGGCCGGGAGGTAGCATTTGGAAGCCACCTTCTCTAAAATCAGGCGGTTGTTTAAAGGAGTTTCCGAGTCGTCCGAAAAATAACTGTTGTCTTTGCCGATGTCAAAAATCCTGAATTTCTTTACCCTAAGAGGCTGGTGGACTTGGAAATAGAAGCAGACCTTGGGCATATGTTATCGGGGTGGTACATTTATTTTAAACTGCTTTTAAGGCGGCGATCAAGACCCGGCAAAAAATTGATCCAGCACTTTTTTGTAGACATCAACACATTTTTGTGCCGAGGCACCCCAGTTGACGGATTTAACCTGCTCAAAACTGTTTTGCTTCATGCTTAAGCTTAAGGAATCATAGTTTAGGACAGCTAAAATTTTATTGGCCATCTCATCGGTATCCCAAAAATCCACTGTCAGCATATGGCTGACGGCTTCCTTAACGCCCGATTGCTTGGAAACCAGGACCGGGGTGCCGTTGACGATTGATTCAAGCGCCGTTATGCCAAACGGTTCGGAAACTGAGGGCATAACAAACAGATCGGCCAGCTTATAAATCCGGTTTAACTCCTCCCCCCTTAAAAAACCGGCAAATAAAACCTTGTCCGAGATCCCCAAACCTGCCGCCTCAGCGATTATCTGGTGCTCCATATCACCCGAACCGGCCACCACAAATATGATTTTTTTATTATAATTTAGGACTTTTTTGGCGGCTTTTAGAAAGTAATCCGGACCTTTTTGCATAGTTAAGCGCCCGACAAAAAGGACAATTTTATTGCCCAGGTCCTTTAATGACTTTAAGGTAGCGTCATCAGGCGCCTGGAGATAATTTTCCAGGTCAATACCGTTGTACACTACCTCAATTTTTGATGGGTCAATGCCATACTTTTTGATAATAATATCCTTGGTGAAGCCCGAGACGGCGATAACTTTATCGGCTTTTTCCATCCCTTCCTTTTCGATCTGGTAAATGGCGTTTCCGGGGTCGGCAGAGCCGGTCCGGTCAAATTCGGTTGAATGGACATGGACAATGAGCGG
>CAYTPB010000012.1:0-2413 GCA_964439785.1 uncultured Gammaproteobacteria bacterium | reverse complement strand
GTTTCCTTGGGTTCGGCAAACAGGAATTTGAAGTTAGAGCTTGATAAATCGGAATACTTCCTTGGCAGGACAAAAATCAGCTCAACATCTTTTTTACACAAGGCCTTAGTCAGCCCCAGGCAGGCAGTCCCCAGCCCGCCGCTGTTATAAGGGGGGAATTCCCATCCAAACATCAGAACCTTAATCTTCATGGGTGTTTCCATAATATCGCAAAATTAAATCCGGAGGAATAGTCTGTTATGTATTAAGACTGTGATTTAGGTGTAGTGTTAATCCCTATCTTTGATTGTATAATAGCCTCAAATGGACTTCCGGATTAGTTTGGTTCTAATGCCCCGCATCTCTTTTTTAATTATGCTGTTTTTGATCGCTTTAGGCTTTTTGATTTTTTCCTTTAGCGCCAACTTTAAATCTTTAACCAAATTAAATGACTGGCAGATAACCCAAAACAGAAGGTTCCATTTGACCTTAAGCCTGCTTTTTTTAACTACCCTTATTTACTGGTATATCGACCGCTGGATAATACAATTACCCGACCCAATCATCCCCTACCTTTTTTTCGTGCTGGTTATTTCCATGCTTTTTACCTTAAGGGTAGCCATTGCCACCTCAATCTTGTCAGTCTTTCTGATTGAATATTATCTTTACAAACCAAGGTATGACCTAAACCCGGCCGACCATTACATCACCATGACTTTCACAATAATCGGGATATTAATCAGTTTAATGATTGGTTTTCTTATCAGAAGACACGAGGATTCCCTGATCAAGGATAAAGAAGAGCTCCGGACTTTAATTAAGGCCCGGGATGAGTTTGCCTCGGTGGCGGCCCATGATTTAAAAACTCCCCTAACCACGATTAAGCTTTATATCCAAAGCATGTCCCAGGTCAAAGACCAAAAAGTCTCTTCCAGGGTGACCGATTCGATCAACACGATTGACCGGGAGGCAGACAAACTGCTGGCAATGATTGACCGGTTATTGGATTTTTCCAAGCTCCAGGAAGGAAAACTCCAGTTGAAACTGGAAAAAGTGGATTTAGTCAGCCTCTCAAAAAGCCAGATTAAAAGTGTCCAAAGGATCTTCCCCAACCATAAATTTAAGCTGTCCTGCAGAGTAAAAAGAGCGCCGGTGGCCGCAGACAGGATGTCTTTGGAGAGAATTTTAACCAATCTTTTGACTAATGCCGCTAAATATTCGAGCCCCAAAACCACCGTCACTTTGGAGATTAAAAAACAAAAAAATGATTTCCTGGCCTCTATTAAAGACCAGGGCAAAGGAATCGGCAGGGAGCACCTGGGGAAGCTGTTTAATGCTTTCTATCAGGCTGATTCTTCCCATGCCGGCCTGGGTCTGGGGCTTCATATCACCAAGCAACTGGTGGAGATGCAAAAAGGCAAGATTGGAGTCAAATCCAGGGTTAATAAAGGTTCCACCTTTTTCTTTACTTTACCCAAAGCCTAAGTTAATCAGGGGTCTCCAATTCTACCTGGACATGGCTGACCGAGGGCACTTCCTTCTCAATCCTTAATTTAATCTCATCAATTAATCTTTCTATCTCCCGGGTTTTTAAATCACTCCTTAAATGGACGTCCAGATTAACTAAAATTTTTTCCGAGCCGATATGCATGGTCCTTAAATCCAAGACGTCCTCCACTTCCGGCACGGCCAGGGCGGCTTCCTTAATTTTAGCGATTACATCGGGAGAGGCGCTTTTGCCAACCAGTAAATCCTTGATCCCGACCAGCAAAAGCAGGGCCAGGGCGGCCAGGCACACCCCGATCATCATTGCTCCCACCCCGTCCATCCGGTAGTCCCCGGTCAGATGGTAAAAAATTAAGCTGAGTATGCCTAAAGTTGAGGCTAAAGTTCCCATCAGGTCCAGCACAAAAGTAGTTTTTGTCTCAATCAGGCTGGACCTTAAAAATATCCGCCTGATGTTTTTTAAGTGGCTTTTGTTTTTAAGCCTTTTGTAGCTTAGGGACAGGGCATAACCGTTGGTGATAGTAGTGATGATTAAAACCAGATAGGCTGAGTAAATATCCTTAATCACCTGGGGATGGATGAACCTTTGCCAGCCAAAATAAAAGGACAAGGTGGCGGAAATCCCAAACATTAAGAGACCTGAAAAAAGAGTCCAGACGTACAACTCTTTGCCGTAGCCGAACGGGTGGGAAGAATCGGGCGATTGGATTGACTTCCTCAAGCCCATAATTAAAAGGCCTGAGGAAGCCAGATCGGCCATCCCCTCAAGGACCTGGGACAGCATAATGACACTGCCGGTGACAATGGCAACGATTAAACTTAAGATGATATCCGACAGGTCAACCAAAAAAGAGGTGAAGATGACTGTCTTGGCGCTGATTTTACCCACCCTTTTAGTATACCAAAGATGTTATTACCTAATTTATAC
>CAYTPB010000011.1:1674-9895 GCA_964439785.1 uncultured Gammaproteobacteria bacterium | reverse complement strand
TTAGAAAGGTCCATATTTTCATAAGCTTGCAAGGCAGTAACAACTGAAACTTCATGTTCAGTTGACCTGCCCCCAAAAAACAGACCTACTCTTAACTTTTTCATCATTTTATTATACTAGTGAATTGTCAGCCAGACCAGCAAAAGCGCTAAATAATTGTGGATGGAGTGGATGGCGGTGGTAACCCAGAAAGCCTCCCATCTGCCTTTTTTCCTTTTGATTAAATAGGTCCAGGTTAAAAGGGCGCCAACAGGCCAGATAGCAACCATTAAGCTGGGATCAACATGGAGCAGGGTAAAGACAATGGTAGCTATAACAAATTTGGGCCAAAAGTTTTGGGTGAATCTGGAGACCAGCCAGGTGATAAACATCTGGGAAGTTAAGGTTTCAAAGGCAGCAAAAAGGGGCACGGAAATTGCTATCCAGATTAGACCCTCCTGGACCTGGCTCTTTTCAAAACTTAAGTTGGTCGTTAAGTGGACATTAAAGAGAGCTAAGATCGTATCAAAAAAGATAATAGATAGAATCTTGAGCAAAAAAGCTACCAAAGTTATTTCCACAATAAATCTTAGGGTGTGGTATTTTTCCGCTTTTTTAAAATAATTTGTAAAAAAATTTCTTTTCACTTTTGGCATGATAGCAGACATTTTAGTTTTGGACTACGGTCATTTTGTCCTTGTGTTGTTGAGCCTAAATCAAGTATAATTAACGTAAAGGGGCAACCCTTTTTTTATTGCTTTATGGCCCAAAATTTAGGAAAAATTGAACCCGTTTCCCTGACTGATGAAATGCAGCGGTCTTACCTTGACTATGCTATGTCGGTGATTGTTTCCCGTGCTCTCCCTGATGTCAGGGACGGATTAAAACCGGTCCAGCGGAGGATCATTTATGCCATGCACCAGCAAGGCCTTCACCACACCTCCAGGTACCAAAAGAGTGCGGCTGTGGTGGGGGAAGTTTTGAAAAATTACCACCCCCACGGTGATGTGGCGGTTTATGATGCTATGGTCAGAATGGCCCAGGATTTTTCCTTAAGATACCCACTGGTTGACGGCCAGGGAAACTTTGGGTCGGTTGATGGGGATTCCCCGGCCGCTATGAGGTATACCGAGGCCAGGCTGTCGGCTATCGCCGATGAGCTTTTGCGTGACATCAACAAAGACACGGTTGATTTTATTGATAATTATTCCGGCACCACCCAGGAACCAACCCTTTTGCCATCGGTTATCCCCAATCTTTTATTAAACGGCGCCTCCGGTATTGCTGTTGGTATGGCCACCCAAATCCCGCCACATAATTTGACTGAAATTATTGACGCCATAACTTACATGATTGACCATCCGGTCAAACCGGAGACAGGAGCCGAAACCAAAAGGCTATCAGATGGTGCGGCGGCCGACGGAGTTAGGGGAGAAGATGCGGTTGAGATTCTGCAAAACCTTAACCAGCAACCGGTAATATCCCAGGACCATTTTTCATCCGAGGCAACGGTTGAGGATCTAATTAAGTTTGTGAAAGGGCCGGATTTTCCGACCGGCGCCTCAATCTATGACCAGACGGAAATTTTAGCAGCTTATGCAACAGGCAAGGGCCGGATTGTAATGAGGGCCAGGGCCGAGATTGAGGAGACAAAAAGCGGACGATTTGACATTATCGTGACCGAACTGCCATTCCAGGTTAACAAGGCGGTTTTAATCGGAAGGATTGCCGAACTGGTTAAGGATAAAAAGATTGACGGCATCGCCGACTTGCGTGACGAATCAGACAGAAAAGGCATGAGGATTGTAATCGAGCTAAAAAGAGACGGTAAACCCCAGTCCGTCTTAAATAACCTTTACAAATATACCGCTATGCAGAGCGTCTTTAATGTCAACATGGTGGCCTTAACCGACGGAGTGCCCCATATTATGACCCTCAAGAGAATTTTGGAGGAGTTTATCAAGCACAGGCAGGTGGTGGTAAGGCGGAGGTCTGAGTTTGAGCTGGCAGAGGCCCGGGCCAGGGAACATATTTTAGAGGGGTTAAAGATTGCGGTTGATAACATTGATGCGGTTATAGACACCATTAGGAAATCCAGGGATGCCGATGAGGCCCGGGGCAATTTAATGAGTAAGTTCAAATTGACAGAACTCCAGGCCACTGCCATTTTGGATATGCAATTAAGGAGGCTGGCCGCTTTGGAAAGACAAAAGATTGAAGATGAGTTAAAGATGGTCAGAGAAACTATCGCTTATTTGGAAGACCTCTTGGCCCATATCGAAAAAATGCTGGGAGTAATCAAAGACGAGCTTTTAAAGGTTAAGGAAAGGTACGGCGATGAAAGAAGGACCAGGGTTTATAAACAAAAGGTGGGGGAGTTCTCCGAGGAAGACCTGGTGGCGGATGAGGTGACAATTGTAACAGTGACCGAGGGTGGATATGTTAAGAGGCAATCCCCAATGTCATTTAGAACCCAGGGGCGGGGAGGCAAGGGAATTTCAGGTATTACCACCAAAGATGAGGATGCGGTTTCCCATATCTTTTACACCAAGACTTTGGATAATCTGCTGTTTTTTACGGATTTGGGCAGGGTTTTTCAGATTAAAGTCTGGGAAATTCCGGAGACCTCCAGGGTGGCCAAGGGGCAGGCGATTGTTAACTTAATCAATGTTGAACAGGGAGAAAAAGTCACCGCCATCTTAACTACCAGAGCCAAGAAGGACATCATCAAACACCTGTTTATGGGGACTAAAAAAGGCACAGTCAAAAAAACTCCGCTTGAGGAGTATGCCAATATCAGGAAAAACGGTTTGATATCCATCAAACTTGACAAGGGTGACACTTTGAGCTGGGTAACCGGCACTACCGGATCGGACGACATAATTTTAGTTTCCAGGGAAGGACAATCTATCAGGTTTCCTGAATCCCAGGTCAAAGCTACCCACAGGGACACCTCCGGTGTCAGGGGGATTAAACTTTCCAAAGATGATGAGGTGGTATCAATGAATTTGGTTAAGGACCCTAAGGAAGAGTTGCTGGTGGTGATGGAAAACGGGTTGGGTAAAAAGACTGTAGTCAGCGCCTGGAAGAGGCAAAGCCGGGGAGGATCGGGAATAAAGGCGGCCCAGGTGACTCCTAAAACCGGGAAAATTGTAACTGCCGAAATTGTTAATAAAGGGGCGGACACCCTGGTAATGACCTCCAACAAGGGCCAGCTAATTAAATTATCCTTAAAAGACGTACCGACTCTCCAAAGACAAACCCAGGGCGTAATCTTAATGAGGGTAAGGTCCGGCGAGAACGTTGCGGCCGCCACTGTGGTATCATCTATTGAGAAGGTCCCGGAGAAGCTGCCTAAAGATGGATAAAAAAGGAAAAAGGATTACCACCTTTGCCATAGTCTATATTCTGATCGGGATTATCTTTGCTTTTTATTACGCTTATTATTATCACTGGGTCGCCCTTAGCTATTTCAGCCCGCCGTTTTACAGTGTCATTTTAACCTGGCCGGTCCAGGTCCCCGGACTTATTAAAGACATTCAATATTACGGTTTCTCCGGCAAACCGTTTTAACCTATGCCAAAAAAGAAAATATTGACATCCTGCGCTCTCTAATGCCTACAATAGATTAGAGGGGAGGTGGGAAATTTGAGTATATTAATCGCGTTAGTTTTAAACGCCCTTGCACTTATTATCACTGCCTATGTCGTTCCGGGAATTAGTGTGTCCGGGTTTTTGTCGGCCATCTTGGCAGCTATTGTTTTAGGCTTAATCAATACCTTTATCAAGCCTTTATTGGTGTTTTTAACCGCACCGCTTAACTTTTTAACGTTAGGGCTGTTTTCTTTTGTGGTTAACGCTTTTGTGCTTTGGCTGGTAACGTTTTTTGTCCCCGGCTTTAGAGTTGACAGTCTTTTGTCAGCTATCCTGGGGGCAATCGTGCTTTCGGTGGTATCAACCATCCTGGCTATGCTGTTGAAGGATGTAGCAGTAGGTGAAAGGGGCGGAGGTAATGTCAGGCGAAAAAGAAAGTAAGATAAAAGAGCGCCCGGTTCTTTATTGGCGGGCGCTCTTTTTTGTGCGCTCATAAACCAGGGTGGAATTTTTAGAAAGATGGCCCAGGGATATCCTCAGGTTTTCCAGATCCTTTCCTAAATCAAGTTCTTTGAAAGCAAAACTATGGCGAAATATTAAGGGCGTGGCTTTTACATTAAGCCCGATTTTTTTGACATATTTTTCTATCAGCCTTTCAATTGAGCGGGGGGAGAGCCTCATCTTTTCCCCGCCATTTAGGGGGTCAAAAGCGCCTTTAAAACGGATAAATAGCGGATTGAAGTCATCTTGCCTTTTAAGAAAATACTTTTTTAATATTTTCAGCGTTTCACCGGGTATATTAAAACTTTTTTTAATGCCATGTTTGTCAGTAAAGGCAAGCACTGAGGTGTCTAAACCGATATGACTGCGGTTTAAAGACGAAAGTTCGGAAACTTTAAGGCCGCTGATCCTCAAAAGATCCATTACCAGCCGGTCCCTTAAACCTTCCCGGCTTTTTAAATCGGTTGATTGTAAAAGTTTATCTAATGACTTATCGTCCAGCCTCTGGGGATTCTGCCGTTTTGGCGGCTGCAGCTTAATCTTATCAGGGTTAAAGACTGTCATTTTTTTCTCCTGATCCAGAAAATTTAAGAAAGAGCGCAGGGCGATCAGAAAATAATTTTTGGTGGAGGATTTAAGGCGCCTGCCGTCTTCATCCGCGTGTCCGTTTAAAAATTTGCGGTAATCTTCAATCAGGAGTTCATCTATTGGGGGCTTGCCTTTGCCGGCATAAAACTCCTGGAATTTGGCAAGATAATAACGGTAATCTTTGAGGGTATAGGGAGAAGATTTTTTATTAAATTCCAAAAAAGACAGGAACTCATCAGTCAGAGAAGATAAATCCATAACTTAAAATTTTAAAGCAGTGCCAACCCAAGGATCCCCAAGATTGTTAAAATGCCGCCGGCTGCCGCCAAAACAATGGTTTGGCCAGATGCACCGCGGTTAGGCAGGGTCTGCACGGGAACCCCGGAAATGGTTGAAGTCTCTCCGCCAATACCGGGGGTAGTCTGGAATCCTGAACCCGAAGCAGTTAATCCGGTACCGGACCCGGTAACCAAGGAATTGACGCCGCAGGAGCCGGTGCCAATAGTATAATTGCCATCGGTAACACCGCTTAAAACGTCCGCTACGGTTCCGCGCTGGACTATATTGGAATCGGTGGTTTTGCCGGGGTTGTTGGGGTCAAAATCGAAGTTAATCTGGGTGCCGCCGGCCGGAGCCTGTGGTGAAACAGCAAAGGTAACTGTGGCAAATTTGGCATTGGCTGCAGTTACCGGCGTATCAACGGACGCCAGGCCGGATATATCAATCTGGCCGGTTGAAGCCTGGGGTGAGATAGTTTGGGCATCGGGGCTGATTTGCTGCTGATCCGCACTGACAGGATAATCAGGATATAATGTTCCGTTGGTAATTGAGCTAACACTGAGCTTGCTTTTGTCATAGAATAAGATAACATCTGTACCGTCTGTCTGGACTCCGGCGGAATCTTCCATAATATCAACCGAGAAAGTACAGCCGGAATTAAAAGTCCCGTCGCTTGGAGACAGCGACAATGTGGCGGCAAAGGCCTGAACCGGGCTAGCCAAAAAGGCTAGTCCAAAAATCAGGATGATAATTTTCTTTGCGGTTTTCATATGATGGAGAGACCAGGTTATTTCTGGGCGCCGCCGATCGGGCTTGACACCACCTTGCACCCAACCTGATCTCCCGATTTTTCGGTAAAGCAGCCGATCTGGCAAATCAGCGGGTCCTTAATGTTGGTACACCAATTAGACCCGACCCTGCCCTGGTCATCGGTGCAGACAGTCAGCTGTCTGGGGGAACAGGTCGGGTTTTTAACAGCCTGGCTACTCGAGAATAATCCGCCTCCGTTGATATTGACCTTTGTGTTGTAGACGTTCTCCAGAATATTTTTGGCAGATTTATTTTCAATAATATTACTCTTATTAGTGGCGTCCTTCTGGTAACTAAGGCTGATGGTTGTCTGACCGCTTTTTCTGGCAGTAAAGATCAGTTCGCCTAAGACACCGATACCGGAAAAGCCTGGCTGTCCGGGTGAATCAATCCCCGAAACCTTGATCACCCCGGTGCTATTGTTAACATCAATGATCGGATAATCGGTATAGATTTGGCCTCTCAAAAAGTTGGCCCGGCTGGGAGCCGACAGGTAATTGGGGTCATAATTTATTAAAACGTCTGTGCCGACGGTTGAGTGGCCGCCGGTTGAGACGCGGATTGCAACGGCTACTTCGTCCCCGACTTTAAAATTGGGTTGGTTGCTGATCAGGCTGATTTCTCCGGGGCCGTAACCGATAATTTTCCCGGCTGCCGGAATAGGGCTAAGCAATGTTTTGGCCCCCAAAATCAGCTCAATGACTATGACAATAACCAAAATGGGTAGTATAGCCCTAATAAACCTGCCCCGGCCATCGCCACCGCTATTTTGGGTGTCTTCAAATATAAACGGCATATCTTTCTTAGGTTCTTCCATATATTTTAGTATTTTAGGCTTTTCAGACCGGCTTGGTCTGTTAAGTTGTTAAGCCAATATTCCTCCTTTATTAATTCTAAGTTCATAATTATTAATTCACAACTCATTTTATTGCCCCGGACTAGCGCTTGGACTTGGACTCGGGCTGGGAGACGGGCTGGCCACGGTGGGGGCGGGCAACGGATCATCCTTCTGGCCGAAGAATAGCCTCATACAGGAGTAATCAACTGAGTTGACAACTCCATCATTGTTTAAATCGCCCGGTCTGTCATTTGCCCCGCTTGACGAGGAACCCCATTCCCGCCGCAGTTCCGAGTAATCCAGGGCATTAATTTGTCCGTCACCCGTAACCAGGGGAAAAATATCACCCAGCGGCAGGGTAAAATCGGCTACGGTAGTACCGCTGGATCCTGTTACATTAACTGTCCTTCTTAAGGATCTGGGGGCTTTAATCGAAATCTTGTAGTCTTCCCCCTGGTTTAAGACTGTTTGCAGACCCCCAATTGTCCCATCACTGTCGATGCTGACCTTTTGGCGGACCTGTTGGCCGCCGACTTTATTTTCAATGGCCTCAAAATCAACGTTATCGATAGTTCCAGAGTTTTGACTGCTGATTGACCTGCAAATCGGCGAGAGATTTACGACAACCTGGGAAACGCCAATCTTACAGGGGGCGCTGACGACCGATTGGCCATCCGATTTGCGGGTTAGTGTGGCAAAGAGCGAGGCTTTGGTATTTTGCGGCAACCCCTGCATATCGGCACTGACCGAGGTATCGGCCCAGTCATTGACAGTTAAGTTGTTGCCGTTGACACTGACAGTTCCCGGATCTGTGCCAAAGTTATGGCCATTAATGGTGAAGTTGACACCCTGGCCGGTCAGGTCAATATTACAGCTGATGCTTTTATCAATAACCGGGTCGGGCGGAACCAGCAGGATTGATTGCTGCAGGATTCCCGAATCCTTGCCATTCGAGCTAAAAAACCTGACAAAGACGGTTTTAACACCGGGTGTGGAATCCTGGAAGGTATAGTTAAAAATAACCGGATCGCGGTCGTAAGGCTGTTTGGGAGCCGAATCAATCCCTAAAATATTATCAGTAACCTGGTAAGCCACGGTGGTCACCGGCAGAGGGGTAGCCGTTGGCGTCGGGGTTGGAGTTAGTATCGGGACAGGTGTTGAGCTAGGAGTGGGGACAACACTGGGGCAGAATTTATTAACATAGGCAGCTGCTTCCTGTGAGTTGTGGTTATATGGCCCGGAAATTCCGGCATTTTGTAAATCGGCGTCAAAAGCGGTCCATTCTTTGGTAACGCCACAGATAGTGGCAAAAGTGGTCGGGGTCGGGGTTGGTGTCGGGGTAACCGAAGGTTGAGGTGAAGAATTAGGAGTACAAGTAATCGTGCAGGTCGAAGTATCAGTAATCATGCAGGTCGAGCCTGGAGAAGAAGTTGGTTGAGGACATGGAGTGGGGGTAACAATTGGCGTTGGACAGGCTTTATTGACATAAGCTTGGGCCTCGGCGTTGCCATGGTCTAACGGCCCGGTATAGCCCGCGCCCTGCAGTTCGGTGTCAATTTGGCTCCAGGTTTTGGTCTGGCCGCAGAGATAGACAGTCGGCTGGGGGGTAGGCGTGGGGGATGGTGCAGCCGC
>CAYTPB010000011.1:0-1574 GCA_964439785.1 uncultured Gammaproteobacteria bacterium | reverse complement strand
CCGCTGCCATCAGTTCCCGGGTGGTGAAGTTCTAAACAACCCCATGTTGTATTATTATTGAATCCTCCATAGCACCAATTACTGGTACTCGGGTTAATATTACAGGCATCAGTAGTATTTTGTGGACACTGGGAATTATTGTTATTGGAACATTGGCCACAACTGGAAACTTGCCATTGATCACCAGAAGGAGTTGAACCGCCGGTAGGGCTAGAAATTACCTGACCCACTGAACAACCGCCGGTGTAGTCAGCATAGGCATTGGGAACTAAGTTTGGAGCCTTAACATCTTTAACCAAACTAGCCAGACCCGGCTTTTGCTGAATAGGGGTGTTTAATGCTATCTGGGCCGGGCCCAAGGGAGAAGTCAGCTGGATGCCGACAGTTGCCTTACTCCCGTCAGAGGGAATAACAACTACCGGTTGATTGTTCCTTTGAATAATATTATTGCCTACAAACTGGACCGGTTCCACGTTGGCCCTGGAATCAAAGATCTGCTGGTTATGGACCAGGCTGACCCCTAAGGGCAGTCCCAAAACCAGGATAATGACAATCAGGAAATTAGCGAGGTTCTTCCGGTCTTTGAAAAAAACTTTGATATCGTCCACTAATACTATAGTGGCTCAAATTGTTGGTGGTTGTCAAGGATTTAGTAGTAGTTAATGCTGGGCTGCCGATACCCAGCCGGCTGCAGCCTGCTGGTTTTGGGGAGTGGTGGGGAAACCCCAGAGGTTAAATTGAATGGCAAAGTCGGTACCTGCAAATTTAGAGAGTTGATAAATAAAGACGTTGATCTTCATATCGTCTGATAATGCCGGGGCGCTGGATTGTTTAAAGGTCGAGTAAGAGCGCATTGTCTGCTCGAATGGCCCCCAGCCTACGCTCTCTTTAATCTTCATAAATATCCCCAAAAGAATGTCGGAGTCAGTTATGTTGGTCCAGGGTTGGGTATGGGGCCCTGCCAGATAAGGATCTGCTTTCTTTTGGACAAAGATATCGGCCAGCTGTCCTGGGGAAATATAGCTGGACGGGTCATAGTAGTGGACATTGACAGTAGAGTCGGGGAATTTGGATTGGATTGCATCCATGGTATAGACTGCCTTAAAACTGGCCCAAAGTTCGGGATTAATCGGGCCATTGCCTATATATGCCCAGCCGGTATTCGTATCAAAATCATGCCCCATCTCATGGATCGGACCAAACAGGACATCGTTGTGGTCATTAATTGAACGCATGGCGCCAGGGACCAGGGATGAGTTCCACTGGACCGGATTGCCGCTCAACATTCCAAACTGGCTTAAATTGGTTTCCTTATATTCAATTTTGGCGCCGCCATACGGGGTGTAGCCCATTAAGTTTTGCATAGCATTGTAGGCTGTATCCATCTCTGACAGCCATCGGGATTCAGACGATGGGGTAAGAATTGCCAGATCCTGGGGATAAAGGTCAAGGATGATGTGGTTGCTTTGCGGCAGTTCGGGGGAGTTATTTTGTTCAGTGTTGGGTGTTGGGGTTGGGGTAAAAGCTGGCACGCTGGTGGGAGTAGGCTGAAGCGGGGGGGTTGGGGTCGGGAC
>CAYTPB010000010.1:0-10385 GCA_964439785.1 uncultured Gammaproteobacteria bacterium | reverse complement strand
TCTACCTTAAACTGAAGCTATATTAGAAGATATTGAGTTTTGAAACAACTTCATAGTATGGGGAAGGGTTATAGGGGTATGGTCATCCGAGAAACTTTCTATAGTTAAAGCCTGATCCTCCCAAGGAGTTCTGCTAGCAACCACATTGACCCTGATGATATCTTTGGATGGATGGCCGCTGCCGTCCACACAGGAAAAAGACAGCTCAAAATCCGGTTTCCCGCCGTTTGGATCAGACGCAGAAACACTTCTGTAGCCCGTCACCCCAACGTATGTAACCAAACCTAATGCCGCGGCTCCCAAAATTCCATCCATAATCTTGCTTAAAAAAGACCGCCTCTTAGACTCTCTTCCGCTTCTGACTTCCTGAAAAATCTGGTCAAGCTGCTCTCTTTTGAAACCAAAACTACCTCTTTCCATAGGAACAATTATCTCTGTAGGTTAAAAAAAGTCAACAGTTTTAATGGAAAAGATTACCACCTGAAGTGGGCGAAGGCCCGGTTGGCCTCAGCCATTCTTAAAATGTCATCCCGCTTTTTAATAGCTCCACCCTGGTTATTTGAAGCATCTAAGAGCTCAGCCGCCAGTTTCTGGTTAAAAGTTTTAAACTCCTTATTGGATCTGTTGGTAGCCGCAGTGATGATCCATCTGATAGCCAAAGCCTCTCTCCTGTCACCCCTGACTTCAACCGGAACCTGGTAGGACGCACCTCCCACCCTTCTCGGCCTGACTTCCATCCTCGGGGAAACATTGGTTAAAGCCGCCTCAAAAGTGCTCACCGGGTTTTTACCGGTCTGTTTCTCAATCTCCTCCAAAGCTTTATAAACCAACCTTTGGGCAACAGTTTTTTTACCGTCTTTCATTACCCGGTTGATAAACCTGGTCACTAATCTGGAGTTATAAATCGGGTCGGGTGTAAGGTCCCTTTTTACCACTTTACCTGATCTCATATTCTTTAAGCAGCCGGTGTAGCGGCTTTAGCCCCTCCTCCCTGTCTTTTTGTTCCATACCTTGAGCGGCCCTTTTTCCTGTTAACCACACCTGCTAAATCCAGCTTGCCTCTGATCAAATGGTACTTCACACCCGGCAAATCCTTGACCCTGCCGCCTCTGACCAGCACAATCCCATGCTCAGCCAGATCATGTCCAACTCCCGGAATATAGGCTGTCACCTCTGCCCGGTTGGACAATCTAACCCTGGCCACCTTCCTCAGGGCTGAATTAGGTTTACGTGGAGTCATCGTCTTAACCAAAGTAACCACCCCTCTTTTTTGGGGATTAGGATTAGTTGTATATTTTCTGTCTTTGGCATTATAAGAACGCCTCAATAAAGTGGACTTAAACTTCTTTACCTTCTTTTTGCGGCCTTTTCTGACCAATTGATTAATCGTCGGCATAATCTATTCCTCGATTCTTGCTCTCTCCGGTGAAGTTGGAATGAGCCGGCCAATTATAACGTTTTCTTTTAAGCCCAGCAAGTAATCCACCTTACCCTGGACGGCGGCATCGGCCAAAACCGTGGTTGTCTCCTGGAAGGAGGCCGCTGACAGGAAACTCTCGGTCTGAAGTGAAGCCCTGGTTATCCCCAAAATTACAATTCCGGCTGTCGCAGGCTCACCGCCCTCAGCCAAAATCCGGGTGTTTTCCTCTTCAAAGCTGTTTCTATCCACAATCTCACCCGGCAAAAGCCTGGTATCGCCCTGAGACTCAACCCTGACTTTGTCCGACATCTTTCTGACAATCACCTCAAAATGCTTCTCATTGATGGACACACCCTGGGATTCATAAACTTCCCTGACCTGCTCGACAATGTATCTTTGGGAAGCCCGGAGCCCCCCAATCCTTAAGACTTCCTTAATATCCAAGTGTCCTGAGGCCAGCGGCATCCCGGCGTTAATCAGCTCCCCATCTTCAACCAGAATTGAAGCTGCAGCCGGCACCAAATATTCTCTCTCTTCGTGAGGTTTGGAGGTTGTCCTAACCCTAATAATTCTCTGGTCATCCTGCTCGATAATGGTAACTTTTCCGGCAATTTCCGAAATCGGGCTGGCAGTCTTAGGTGTTCTGCCCTCAAACAGCTCCTCCACACGAGGCAGACCCTGGGTAATATCGGCGCCTGAGGCAACTCCTCCGGAATGGAAGGTCCTCATGGTCAGCTGGGTTCCCGGCTCACCGATTGACTGTGCGGCAATAACTCCGACCGGAATCCCAATCTGGACCAGCTTTCTGGTAGACAAATCAAGCCCATAACACTTGGAACAAAGTCCATACCGGGCCCGGCAGGTCAAAGGCGACCTAACTGTTACCTCGACAACATTGCTCTTAAATATGGCTGCAACTTCCACCTCTTCCAAATAAGTCCCGGCCGGAACGATAACCTTTTTGGTCTTCGGGTCAACTATATTCTGCGGGATCAGCCTGCCCATAAACCTGGCGTTATTGACGGCCAAATTGTCTTTGGGCACCTCAAGCGTAATCCCATCATCAACCCCGCAATCGTCGGTCCTGATAATCACGTCATGGGACACGTCAACCAACCTCCTGGTCAAATATCCTGCCTCAGCCGTCCTGATAGCCCTGTCAGCCACACCCTTCCTGGCACCCCTGCAGGAGGTAAAGTATTCAAACACGCCCAAACCTTCCCGGTAGTTGGACTTGGTCGGCAATTCCACAATCTTCCCGGTCGGGTCAACGCTGAACCCTCTCATACCCGAAATCTGTTTAATCTGCTCACTGGTCGCCCTGGCTCCCCCCGAATTGATAATGATCTGAATCGGGTTGTCCATGTCGAGGGCGGCAAAGGTTTTTCTGGCAATATCGTCCCCAACTCTTGTCCAGACTTCCTGGGACAACGCCCTTTTTTCCTCGTTGGTAATAAGGCCCTTAACAAAGTTTTCCTCAATGTCGGCAATTTCTTTGTCGCCTGAAGCAATCATCTTATCTTTTTCCGGCAAAATCTTATTATCCGAAATAGCCAATGACAACCCGGAAATTGTTGCTCCCCAGAAACCCAAATTCTTAATGTCATCAATCAGCTCGGCTACCTTGTCTCTATCAAATTTCTTAAAGGCGCTCATAATAATCCTTAAAATTCCCGGCGCATTAAAGGTCTCGTTAATAAAACCCAAACCCTCAGGCAGGGACTGGTTGAAAATAATCCTTCCGGCCGTAG
This sequence comes from uncultured Gammaproteobacteria bacterium, assembly GCA_964439785.1. Classification (GTDB taxonomy): domain Bacteria; phylum Patescibacteriota; class Microgenomatia; order Daviesbacterales; family UBA10151; genus CAYTPB01. The sequence continues at coordinate 7,214 of CAYTPB010000010.1, read as the reverse complement.
TATCAATAATTTCACCGTTAATTAAGGCTTTGATCTGGCGCCGGAGTTCCAGTTTAGCCGATTGGTAAGCCAAAATTGCCTCCTCGGGCGAATAGGTCTTCCCGGAGGCCTCCAACCTGCTGTCAATCGAGGTGATGTAATATGAACCCAAAGCCATCTCACGGTTTGGAATATTGACCGGTACGCCGTTTGAACCTCTTAAAATATTTTCCTTGGCCATCATTAAGTTAATAGCTTCCTGTTTCGATTCCTCGGAAAGGGGGATATGAATAGCCATCTGGTCCCCGTCAAAATCGGCGTTAAACCCGGCGCAAATACAAGGGTGGATCTGGATGGCATTTCCGTCAATCAAAACCGGGAAAAATGCCTGGATTCCCAGCCTGTGCAGAGTCGGGGCGCGGTTGATCAGGATCGGGTGGTTTTGGATAACTTCTTCCAGAATATCCCAGACCTCGGGCGGCCGAAACTCCAACACGTTCTTGGCTCCCTTAACATTGGAAGCCAAACCTCTGGTAATCATCTCCCGCAAAACAAACGGTTTGAAGACCTCAAGAGCCATCTCCTTGGGAATACCCACCTGGTTTAATTTAAGTTTGGGGCCGACAATAATAACCGACCTTCCCGAGTAATCAACCCTTTTACCCAACAAATTCTGTCTAAACCTGCCCTGTTTTCCTCTCAACATGTCTGAAAGTGATCTAAGCTGGTGGCCGCCGGCTCCGGCGCCGCGCCTGGAAGTCCTGACATTGGCGTCAATCAGCGAATCGACAGCTTCCTGAAGCATCCTCTTCTCATTCCTCAAAATAATCTCGGGAGCACCCAAATCAATCAACCTTTTTAAACGGTTGTTCCTGTTGATTACCCTCCTGTATAAGTCGTTCAAGTCGGAGGTGGCAAACCTTCCTCCCGGCAGCTGGACCATTGGGCGAAGGTCGGGCGGCAAAACCGGCAAAACCGTCAGGATCATCCAGGCTGGATCCATCTTGGAACCTCTCATTCCTTCAACAATCCTTAACCTCTTGGTGGCTTTAATGTGGCGCTGGCCGGTAGATTTCTGGACCTCAACCCGCAGGTCCGCCGATAATTTATCCAGGTCGATCTTTTTCAATACCTCAAGCAAAGCTTCGGCTCCCATACCGACTTTGACAAAATCAGCCACCCCATAATCTTCCAGCTTAAAATACTCATCCTCGGAAAGAAGCCTGAGAGATACAACACTCTTAACCAGGTCCGACACAGTCTTATAAATCTCCTCCAACTGGGATAGTTCGGTAGCGTTTTGCTCCCTGAGTTTAGCAACCTCCTGCCTGCTCCGAAGCTGGACATCGGAAGCGGCAATCTCAAACTTCTCGGCATCCTTAATTTTGCTCTTCATCCCCGTCAGCTCTTTTTTGATTACCTTTTCCTGTTCTTCAATGGTTTTATCCAGATTCTTTTTGGATTCTTCCTGCTTATCGGAAAGCTGCTTCTCCAGACTCTCCATAGCTTTTTTCTTGCCCTCATCATCAATCTCAATTACCAGGTAGGAAGCAAAATAGATAATTGCCTCCAGGTTCTTCATGGTCATATCCAAAACCAATGCCAGTTTTGAAGGTGCGCCCTTAACATACCATGAGTGGGCCACGGGAGAAGCCAGGGTGATATGACCCATCCTCTCACGCCTGACCTTAGACTGGGTTACCTCAACGCCGCATTTGTCGCAGATAACGCCCCTATATCTGATCCTCTTGTACTTGCCGCAGTAACATTCAAAGTCCTTGGTTGGACCAAAGATGTTTTCGGAAAAAAGTCCGTCTTTCTCGGCCTTAAGGGTCCTGTAATTAATTGTTTCGGGTTTGGTTACCTCGCCAAATGACCAACCCCTGACCATCTCTGGCGATGCGATGCTAATCTTTAATGCTTCAAAATCCAATAAATCGTTCATTGCCATCTTATGATTCCTCCTCCACTTCCTTTAAGTCTTCATCCGAAGGTTCCAGCTCCTCCAAACCCTGCCCGGCTGCGGTTTCTTCCTCTGCCGGAGCCTGGGAATCAGCCTGTGCGCCTGATGCAAGCGCATCATCAGCTACCTTCTGATCAGAGATTAATTCCATCGGGCTCTGTTCGGAAGTCAGCTCTTCGGTATCGGTATCAGACGAAACCTCCAAAGCCTGTTCAAACTCTGTTACCTCTTCCTTGTCTTTGGCTGATTCCTCGGTTTCCTCCACCTGGACCATCTTAGCACCAATTGTATCCACTGCCAGGGACAGACTCTGCAATTCCTTGCCTAAAACTTTAAATGATTCCGGGATCAGGGCCTGTGGGATCTCGGTCCCCTTAACAATTGACTCAAAAGCCTTGGCCCGTCCCACCACATCATCCGATTTAATAGTCAGCATCTCCTGCAGGATATGGGCCGCACCGTATGCCTCAAGCGCCCAAACCTCCATCTCCCCAAACCTTTGCCCTCCCATCTGGGCTTTTCCTCCCAGCGGCTGTTGGGTAACCAAAGAGTACGGACCGGTTGAGCGGGCATGGGTTTTATCCTCAACCATGTGGATCAGCTTCAAAAAGTAGGCCTTCCCTACCACCACTTCCTGGTCAAAATACTCGCCGGTCCTCCCGTCAATCAATTTGTGCTTCCCGGTCACCGGCAATTTTGCTTCCACCAGCCGGTCAATCAAAATTTGTTCCGGGATTTTCTCAAAAACAGGGGCCGCTACTTTGAAACCCAATTTATCTGCCGCCAGACCCAAATGGCATTCTAAAAGCTGTCCTAAATTCATACGGGACAAAATCGTCACCGAAGAGATGATAATATCAATCGGCGTCCCATCCTCAAGATGCGGCATATCCTGCTCAGGCACAATCTTTGAGATGACACCCTTGTTTCCGTGCCTCCCGGCCAATTTGTCTCCGGCCGTCACTTTTCGAAGTTGGGCCACCTTTACTTTGATTCTCTGGAGTGTCCCGGCGCCTAAATCATCACCCTGCTCCCTGGATAAAATCTGGACACCGATCACTGTTCCCCTCTCTCCATGCGGCATTCTTAAAGATGTATCCCTGACTTCTTTGGCTTTTTCTCCAAAAATAGCCCGGAGCAGTCTCTCTTCGGCTGTCAGTTCCGTCTCCCCCTTGGGCTGGACTTTTCCGACTAAAATATCTCCCGGCCCGACCTCGGCCCCAATCCTGACAATTCCGCTCTCATCCAAATTGGCTAAATTTTCCTCGGATACGTTCGGAATATCGGCTGTCACCTCATCCGGGCCCAATTTTGTCTCCACCACATCGGCGGAATACTCTTCAATATGGATTGAAGTCAGCAAATCTTCCTTAACCAGCTTGTCCGAAATCACAATCGCGTCCTCATAACCCAAACCGTCATATGACATGTAAGCAATCAGCAGGTTCTGGCCCAGCGCCAGCTCGCCTTTTTCGGTTGAAGTCCCCTCGATCAAGAGGTCGCCTGCCTTAACTTTCTGGTTTAAAGCCACGGCTGGCTTTTGGGAATAACAGGTAGACATAGGGGAGTTAATAAATTTCTGAATTTTATACTCCTGCATCCCTTTTTTACCCTTTAAGGTTAACTTTTCTCCGTCAACATAAGTAATTGTCCCGTCAAAGGGGGCCCTGATTACCCTGGCCATATTGTCTGCCACAATCTTTTCCATACCCGTTCCCACTAAAGGGGCATGAGGCAAAAGAAGCGGCACTGCCTGGCACTGCATGTGGGTGCCCATCAGCGCCCTGTTGGCATCATCATGGGCTAAAAACGGAATTAAAGAGGCACTGGTTCCGACAATCTGCTGGGGGGAAATATCAATCAAATTGACCATTTTTGAATCGGCCTCAAAGAAGCTGCCGCCGTAACGGACCGGCACCCTGGACTGGGCAATAAAACCGTTCTTGTCAATATTGATTGTCGCCTCGGTAATGTACATATCTTCCTCGTCATCGGCCGACAAATAAATCATGTCATCAGTCACCTTCGGCTTGCCGCTTTGTAAAACTACCTTCCGGTAGGGAGTTTCCAAAAATCCGTACTCGTTAATCCGGGCATAAAGCGACATATATGTCACCAAACCGATGTTTGGCCCCTCCGGCGATCGGATCGGGTCAATCCTGCCGTACTGGGAATGGTTGATATCGCGGATGGAAAAGCTGGCCCTGTCCCTGGCAATACCGCCGGTTCCCATCACACTTAACCTCCTTAAATGGTCAACCTCGGAGAGGGGGTTAATCTGGTCCATAATCTGCGACAGCTGGGAAGAGCGGAAAAATTCATTGATTGAGGCAATCACCGGCCTGGCATTAATCAGCCCGGCCGCGGTAATTTCCACATCGGCCGAAAGAAGCGACATTCTCTCTTTGATCACCCTCTCCAGCCTTTGCAATCCTACCCAGAATGCGTTTTGGGCCACCAGCTCTCCAACGCACCTGACACGCCTGTTGGCCAGGTGGTCAATATCGTCAACCTTACCAATCCCGTTAGCCAAGTTAATTAAGTATTTTAAGGTAGCAATAATATCTTCCTTGGTTAATCTGTAGTTATCGGGGGTGTTTGGCACATCGATCTTCAATCTCTTGTTAATCTTAAACCGGCCGACTTTGGTTAAGTTGTAGCGCCTGGCATTAAAGAACATATTCTCAATCAGGGATTTGGCAGTATCCAAAACCACCGGGTCTCCCGGCCTCATCTTCCTAAAGATTTCTAAAAGGGCCTCGTTCTGGTCCTTGGTTAAGTCTTTAGCTAAAGTGGATTGGATATATTGGTGGTCAGGGTTTATATCCACCTCTTTGAATAAATCCATAATCTCTTCTTCTGAAAAACCAAGTGCTCTTAGGAATGTGGTGGCGGCAAATTTTCTCCTTCTGTCAATTTTTACGGTTAAAACATCAGACCTGGAGATGGAAAACTCCAGCCAGGAACCGTGGGATGGCCGAAGCTCCGCCCCATAAAGCTTTCTGCCGGTAATAGGATCATCGCTTGAAGAAAAAAATACGCCCGGTGAACGGACGATTTGGTTGACGATTACCCTTTCGACACCGTTAATAATAAAGGTGCCCTTGTCGGTCATCTGGGGAATATCCCCCAAAAATGCCTCCTGGGAATAAGTCTCGTTAGTTTGAAGGTTGGTTAAAGTCACCTTTACCCTAAGAGGCGCATCATATGATACCCCCTTTTGCATGCAAACTTCAGGGGTAAAGCGGGGATTGCCGAAGGAATAGTCCCCAAATTCCAGCTTCCAGTTTTTGCCGGTAAAATCAAAGATCGGAGAAATTTCAGTTAAAAGTTCCTTAATGCCCTCGGATAAAAATTGCTGGTAGGATTCTTTTTGGATCCAGATTAAATCCAAACTCTGGGGAAGCGATTTGTTTTTTCCCCAATAGACCCTGTCATTTTTACCATTGGTTGCTATTTGCATAAAAGTAGAGGTAACCCTAATTCAACAAAAGATAGGCGTACTAAACACTGGTACGCCTATCAGAACATCGTCTAATTAAAGTTGTGGGTAAGATATCAAATTTTACACTGCTCTGTCAAGAGCTAAAATCTAACTCCGTTATACCCCAGTGCCTGGTATCTTCAACTGCTTCAATTTGCTCGCGTTCCCTGATTTCTTCATCTCGCCATCTTTCCTCTAAACGCCCCAGCCTTTCCGGAATACCCATCACCGTTAAAGAATTAATCCTCTCAAGAATATCGGCTTTATAATTCCAGTCTCCCGCCAAAGCTTCCGGATCAACCATCAACGCCTCCTCTTCTACCGAAGCACCTTGTCCCTCTCTTAATTCTACAGCCATTTTCTCACCCTCACTCTAACCTACAAAAATAAGAGAGTTAAGTCAATTAGCCAAAATGGAGCTTTACAACAACCCCCATTATCTGCTCTCTTTTTATTTCTCCCACCTCCAAACTATCCTTCTTATTATCTCCCTCTACCTTTAATCTCCCGTCTTTCACATCTTTAACCCTCTTCACCCAAAACTCTTTGCCAACTTTAAACACCACTACCTCTCCTACTTGGGGTTCAACCCACTGCCAGACTAAAACCTTGTCTCCTGCCCGGAGATATGGCTCCATACTATGCCCTGAAATTTTAAAAAAAGAAAATGGAGGTCTCAAAATTTACTTTTTAGTCTCGGCAAAAATATCCGCTATTTCATCTACAGCCTTTATAAGCTCTTGAGCCTTGTCCTCATCCACATGCTGTTTGTTGTAGGAGCAAAGTTTGCAGGCAACCAGGACTTTATCGGTTAAATCAGTATATTTTTCAAAATGCTCTGGTTTAAAATAGTCCGTCCAGAGGATTAAAATCTCCTCCTTGCACTTCCTGGCATGTTCCTCTTTAGTCCAGACCATTCTGACAAAATTATTTTTATCATCCTCAGGCAACCCTTTAATCTTTTGCACCATCACCAAAACCGTTTGGGCCGCAATCTGGGCACTTTTTGGATCATAAATCCCGCAGGGAACATCACAGTGGGCATAAGCGGTTTTAAGGGAAAATAGGCTCAAAGCAGGGAGTAATTTCATCTTCCTAAGATATTACAAAAAGGGGGAAAATTCAAGGGATCAATCGTAAAAACCAACCTCTTCCATCACCTTAATCTCTAATATTTCAATTTCGGAAGGCTCAGCTTCATCTGTGTACCCGTCCTGCTCCGTGGATGTATCGTCTCCCCCACTAGCTCCATTAGGTAATAAAAATACCGAAGACCACAGGTATTTGGGTGTTCGGTTAATACTGCCTTCATCTTTGTGGAGGGAAGCCATCTGTAAGACTTTTTTGAGATTAGCCGTGTCATTATCTTCGTAATATACGGAGCCCTTCTCATCATCCCCACTTATTAAATAGATATCAATACTGTGCCTGCCAGAAACTTTCTTCTTCATAACCCGGGCATTGGGAAAAATAACAACATTCCTAACCGGCTCCCTGCTTATTATTTCCCTAATACATTCCTCGTCGTGCTCATTAAGGTGTCTTCCTCTGTCCGGTATTGGAGTAAGCTGGGGATCATACCTTTTAAAGATTTTACGCTCATTCTCGGCAGACATCTTGGAGCGATTTTTACACAATTCTTACACAGCTGTCAAGAAGCTATTTTTAGAAACTCATCCCCGCTCATTTTAATAAGCTTCCGAGGATCTAATCCCCGGCCTTTCCTGTATTAAAGCTTAAACCTTTTAGGCCTTCAAGGTTTATAGCTTGGAACCTAACTTCGCTTTA
>CAYTPB010000009.1:0-10488 GCA_964439785.1 uncultured Gammaproteobacteria bacterium | reverse complement strand
ATTATGAACAGATTAAAAGAAAAATATTTAAAAGATGTTAAAGGGAAGCTGAAGAAGGAATTTAATTTTTCCTCAGATTTGGCCGTGCCAAAAGTCCAAAAAATAGTTTTGAATGTCGGGTCCTCCGATATGAAGGATTCGGAAGAAGTGATAACAAGAATCAAAGCCAACCTGGCAGCCATGTCCGGCCAGATGCCGGTGGTAACCCGGGCCAAAAAATCAATCAGCGCCTTTAAGTTGACTAAAGGCGCTCCAATTGGTTTAATGGTCACCTTAAGGAGAGAGCGGATGTATGCATTTTTGGATAAGCTGATTAATACAGTTTTGCCAAAGGTGAGGGATTTTAGGGGAGTTAATCCGACAGCTTTTGATTTAAGGGGAAACTTTAATTTAGGATTGCGGGAACAGATGGTTTTTCCCGAGGTTGATATTTTAGCAACTACGTCCGGCTTTAAAAATAGCGATAAAGTGAAGGGCTTACAGATTACAATAGCTACCACCGCCCAAAATGCGGAGCAGGGCAAAAGGCTATTGGAACTTATGGGGATGCCCTTTAGAAAGGTTTAAAAATGGCAAAGATATCAAATGTTGTTAAGAAAAATTTTAAATACGAAGTACAAAAAACAAACAGGTGTTCAAGATGCGGCAGGTCCCGCGGATACATCCGGAGGTTTGGCGTCTGCAGAATCTGTTTTAGAGAATTAGCTTACAAAGGGTATTTGCCCGGCGTAAAGAAAGCGAGCTGGTAAAATGACAACTGATAGCGTTGGAGATGCATTAATTAGGATTAAAAACGGCTACATGGCGAAGTTGCCGGAGGTTCCTCTGCAATATTCAAAGCTGGTAGTGGCGATCTGCAAAGTGTTAAAAGATGAGGGTTTTATTGACAGCGTCAAGGAAGGGAACGGTAAAGTTGTGGTTACCTTGAAATATGAAAATAAAAAATCGGTTTTGACGGATGTTAAGAGAATTTCCAAACCGGGACTTAGAGTCTATAAAGGAAAGAGAAATTTACCTTACGTCTTGAACGGTTTGGGGATTGCTTTAATTTCAACTCCAAGAGGAGTAATGACCGATAAAAAGGCCAGAAAGGAAGGACTGGGCGGAGAGATCATGGCCTATGTCTGGTAAAAAATTATGTCTAGAATAGGAAACGCACCAATTGATATACCAAATGGGGTAACCGTTACAATCAGCGGTAATAAAGCCAGTGTCAGCGGGCCAAAAGGCGTTTTGGAGATGCCGTTTAGGGATGAGGTTAAGGTTGAACAGGTTGGTAACCAAATAATTGTGAAGAGGAAAAAAGAGGATAAAACTTCCAAATCATTGCATGGGCTTTACAGGTCAAACCTTTTTAACATGGTTAAGGGTGTGACGGAGGGCTGGACCAGAAATTTGGAGATGGTGGGGGTGGGTTACAGGGTCCAGGGCAGTGGAGATACACTGACGCTTTCGGTTGGTTTTTCCCATCCGGTTACCGTTAAAGCACCCGAAGGGATTAATTTTGCGGTATCCGATAACACTAAAATTTCCGTTATGGGGATTGATAAGATTTTGGTGGGGCAGATAGCTGCCAACATTAGGGATATTAGACCGCCTGAAGTTTATAAAGGCAAGGGAATTAGATATGCCGGTGAACAGGTAAGAAGAAAACCGGGCAAAGCCGGAAAGGCTGTCGGAGGGGCAAAATGATTTGGTTTTTTTGCCGCAACCTTAGTCTGAAAACGGACTTCGGGGATCAAAAAATGCCATCCCGAGCTGGGAAAGTTAAAGAAAGGAAACAATATGCTAAAAAATGAAAGAATAAAAAGACACAAGGGAATCAGAAAGCATCTGGCCGGCTCGGAAGATCGGCCGAGACTGTCGGTTTTCAAATCGACCCAGCATATTTACGCCCAGATTATTGATGACCTGGATAGTAAAACATTGGTATCGTCAAATGATTTGAAAATTGGCAAAGGTTCCAAAGTGGAAAAAGCCAGGATAGTGGGTGAAGATTTGGCTAAAAAAGCCAAGGTCAAAAAAATAGGCAAAGTTGTTTTTGACAGGGGCGGTTTTAAATACCACGGCAGGATTGCGGCTTTAGCCGAGGGAGCCAGACAAGGAGGTTTGGAGTTTTAATAATGGACAATAAACCGAATCAGTACCAAAACAGGAGTGGAAGACCGGGGTTTAACAGACCGGGCGGTTACCGTGGAGGGCAGTCAACCGACGGAACCATGGGTGAATTTTTTGAAAAGGTGGTCCAGGTAAACAGTGTGTCTAAAAAGAGCAAGGGCGGCAATAAAAGGTCGTTGTCGGTGCTGGTGGTAGTGGGAGATAAAAAGGGGAAGGTTGGTGTGGGGTTGGGTAAGGCTTCCGATGTCCAGTCATCTGTCAGAAAAGCCACAGCTTATGCCAAGAGGCATTTGATATCAGTACCGATTAAAGACGGCAGGACAATCCCCCACAACATTCTGGTGAAAAGGGGCGCGGCCAAAGTTTTATTAAAGAGTGCCCCGGAGGGAACAGGAGTTATTGCCGGAGGGGCGGTCAGGGTGGTGGTGGAAGCTGCCGGAATCAGGGATATTGTTTCCAAGACTTTGGGGACCAAAAACCAGGCATCAAACGTTTACGCTACCCTGGAGGCTTTAACCAGACTTAAATGGGTTAAAGAAAGCAGCGGGGTTAAAAGAGAGGAAGTAAAAGTGGAAGAGAAAGAAACAAAAAAAGCTGGACCCGTTAAGAGAGCTCGGAGTAAGGAGGCAAAAGGAAAATGACAACTTTAAACAGCCTGCCGAAATTAAAGGACAGATCCCAAAAAAGGATTGGACGGGGTTTGGGTTCCGGCAAGGGTAAAACCGGGGGACGGGGCCAAAAGGGGCAAAAAGCCCGGGGCGGTATACCTGCAGCCAATGTAGGCGGCGGATTAATTCTATATAAAAAACTGCCTTACAAAAGAGGGTGGAGCAGAACCCATGGCAATCCTCCGCGATCGAGCAAACCGGTTTTGCTTAGCCTGTCAGATTTAAAGGGTTATAAAAACTCCGGCGTGGTGGATATGGAAAGCTTAGTTAAGCTGGGGGTGGTTATGGACAAGGATATTAAAAAATATGGAGTTAAAATTTTAGGCAAGGGTGAGTTAACATTAAAGTTAGAGGTGAAAGTGCCGACGTCCCAAAAAGCCAGGGAATTGATAGAGAAAGCGGGAGGCAAAGTTGTCTAACATCTTTACCCCCTTTGTTAATGCCTTTAAAATTCCTTCTTTAAGAAGAAAACTTATAATCACATTCCTGATCCTGGTAATTTTCAGGATTGTAGCCCATATTCCGGTAGGCGGAATCAACCTTCAGGGACTCCGGTCGCTTTTTGCCGGCAACCAGTTTTTAGGCCTGTTGGATATTTTTTCCGGCGGGACTCTGGTTAATTTTTCCGTTATTTCCCTGGGGTTAAATCCTTACATTAACGCCTCGATTATCATGCAGCTTTTGGGAATGGTTTTTCCTAAGCTGGAGCAGATGCAAAAGGAAGATGAGGCCGGCAGGCAAAAATTTAACCAGTATACCAGATATTTGACTATTCCCTTGGCAGCCGTACAGGCGATTGGGGTGTTTACTTTGCTTAGGAACCAGGGGCTGGTGACTGTCTTTACCCCAATCCAGATTTTGACAATTGTTGTCAGTTTGACGGCCGGGACGATCTTTTTAATGTGGCTGGGGGAGCTTTTAACCGAGTATGGAATCGGCAACGGAATTTCAGTTTTGATTTTCGTCGGGATTGTGGTGCGGGCGCCGGTGGCGCTTTTCCAGACTTTGAGTGTCGTGGACCAGCAGCAGATAATAAATATTTTAATCTTTACCGCCTTAGCAGTTTTGATTATCGCCGGGATTGTGTTTGTAAACGAGGGCAGGCGTCAGATCATGGTTCAGTACGCCAGGCGATATACCGGAGGGAGAGAAGCGGTAGCCAATTTTACCTATTTGCCCCTCCGGGTAAATCAGGCCGGGGTGATTCCGATTATTTTTGCCGTGTCTTTGGTGCTGATTCCCTCCTTCCTGGGACAATACCTGGCCCAGGTTCACAATCTGGCACTTTCCAACGCCGGCCGGTTCCTGGCGTCCAATTTCCAGTTCGGGTCGTGGGCCTATAATATAATTTACTTTATTTTAGTAATTGGCTTTACCTATTTTTATACCGCGGTAATTTTTAACCCGGTTAAGATAGCCGATGATATTAAAAAATACGGCGGATTTATCCCCGGAATCAGGCCGGGGACCGCGACAGCTTCCTACTTAAATTACATTTTGCTTAGGATTACCCTGGCCGGGGCCATCTTTTTGGGTATTATTGCCATATTACCGTCCATTGCCTCTTCCTTGACCGGAGTGACAACTTTGGTGATCGGCGGAACTTCCATTTTGATTGTGGTGTCGGTTATTTTGGATACCGCCAAACAGTTTGAATCCCAGCTAATAGAGAGAAATTATGAAGGGTTTTTGCACAGGTAAGATGAGAATTTTGATTACCGGAGCACAGGGATCGGGCAAAACTACCCAGGCTAATATTCTTTCAGATAAGTTGGGTTATCCTTTGATTAAGATGGGAGATTTGCTCCGGGATTTTGCCGGGGGTAAGGGAGAGGATAATAAAAAAATAGCCGGGGAGATGAGCCGGGGCGAGATGGTGGATGATGAGGTAGCGGCGGGACTGGTTAAGGAGAGGGTTGAGAGTTTTGGAGAAAATTCCGGGATAATAGCTGACGGCTACCCGAGGAGGATGCACCAGCTCCAAACCTATGACCCGCATTATGATAAGGTGTTTAATCTAAAAATCAGGGATGAGGTAGGGGTGGAGAGGCTTTTGGAAAGGGGCCGGGGAGACGATACGCCGGAGGCGATCCAAAAAAGATTGTCCTGGTATCATAAGGAGACCGAACCGGTCCTGGAATATTATAGGAAAAAGGGAATTTTAATAGACATCGATGGTGAACAGGAAATTGACAAGGTGACTCAAGATATTTTAAGGAGTTTAGATGAGCCGGAATCCGAGTAAGAACGAGATTGAGTTAATGAGAAAGAGCGGGGAAATCAGCGCCCGGGCCCTAAAAAAAGCCCTGGAGGCGGTTAAAGAGGGTGTGAGTTTGCCAGAGATTGAGGAGGTAGCCAGGGAAGAGATCTTAAGACTCGGGGGAAAGGAGTCATTTAAAAGCGTTGACAATTATTTTTGGGCTACCTGTATCACAGTCAATGATGAGGTGGTTCACGGCAGACCGGATAGAAGGATTGTTTTAAAAAAGGGAGACAAGGTCAGTATAGATTTGGGGGCAGTTTACCAGGGTTGGCATACCGATACGGCCTGGAGTGTGATTGTGGGTTACAACCCTGTCGTTCCCGCGGAGGCGGGAATCCAAAACGGGATGGATTCCGGATCTAGTACGTCCGGAATGACAGGTAAAAAGCCCGAGGATGACAAGAAAAAGAAATTCCTGTCAGTTGGGGAGGAGGCGCTTTGGAAAGGGATAAAGGAGGCTAAGGTGGGTAATAGGATTGGTGATATTGCGGAATCGATCCAAAAGACGGTTGAGGGTGGGGGGTTTGAGGTGGTTAGAAGTTTAGTCGGACACGGAGTGGGCAGGGAGCTGCATGAAGAGCCAGAAGTGCCCGGTTTTGGTAAAAAAAGCTCAGGTGAAGAGCTTTTTGAGAATGAAACCCTGGCAATTGAGGTGATTTATACAGAGAGCGCCCAGGATGTGGTATTAGAGGAAGATGGTTGGACAATCAGTTCCGAGGACGGGTCTTTAGGAGGATTATTTGAGATGACAGTGATTGTCGGGAAGGAGAAGGCGGAAGTTTTAACAGATTGGAGAAAATATTAAATAGCTAGTTATAGGTTGTTTTTTGAGCCTGAATCTGTTAGACTTAAGCGTTACATCAAATGAATGAAACAATTGAAATTGAGGGAAAAATACAGGAGGTATTGCCCAATACTTTATTTAGGGTGGTAATTGACAAGTCGGATGAGTTGCCTGAGATAGTTGGCAGGGTGATTTTATGCCACATTTCAGGTAAAATGCGTAAGCATTATATTAAGCTCATGGCAGGGGATAGGGTTAGAGCCGAAATGAGCCCAAAATATGATCTGGACAAAGGACGGATAACTTTTAGATTGAGGTAAAAATATGCGGGTACAAGCGAGTATTAAAAAAAGATGTAAATTTTGCAAAATTGTTAAGCGCGAAGGCGTGCTTTTTGTGATCTGCCCCAGGGATCCAAAGCACAAACAAAGACAAGGATAAAATATGAATATTTTAGAATCAGATATCGTTGTAAATGGTCAGTTAATGAGAAATCATTTTATGCTTCATGAAGCGCCTTTGTTCCAAACTAAACCAGAGGAAGTGGCTCGGGCTCTAAAAGACGATGAGCAGATTTTTTGGGACCAATTAAGGTATGGAGATTACACTTTATCAGTGGCCCATAACGATCCATTAGCTTCACAGGAAAGGTTAACTTTGGTAAATGACAACTCGGCCTTTTTTGCTAAAACCAGGAAAACTGGCAGATATTTAATTACACCCGACCAAGTTTTTATAGATTCTCTTTTAAAGTGGGGTGAAGGTAGGGCAGTGCCATCTGAGAGGTCTCATAGACCGTATGACTGGGAGGAATATCTAGAAAGTTATAGAGCAAACACAAAACAGCTTTATGAAGAATTGGCAGGATACAATTTTCCAGATGGAGTTGAAACTCCAGAATTTGGAGTAGAGTGGTTAGTTGAGGAGAAAGGGGTTGTTAGCCCTAGAGAGATGAGGGTAGTTAATAGAATTAATACCTATTGGGGTGAGCTTCCACTTTGGGCTTGGGAGTTTAGAAACACCAAAGCTGATGCAGAAAGGTGGATTAAATAATGGCTAGGATTGCAGGAGTTGATTTACCAAATGAGAAGAGGGTGGATATTAGTTTGACTTACATTTATGGTGTGGGAAGGGCAAATGTTAAGAATATTTTGGAAGAGACTAAGATTGACGGGTCAATCAGGGTTAAGGATTTGACAGAAGAAGAGGTAAATAAACTTGCTAAAAGTATAGAAAAATTAACAGTTGAGGGAGATTTGAGGCGTGAGATTGACCAGAACATCAGGAGGTTGGAAGATATTGGAACTTACAGGGGTTTAAGACATAGAAAAGGGTTGCCTGTGAGGGGACAGCGGACCAGGTCAAATGCCAGAACCAGAAAAGGCAAGAGAAAGACAGTGGGAACCGTTAAAAAGGAGACTAAGTAATGGCTAAAAAAACTATAGTAAAGAAAAAATCAACAACCCAGAGGAGTATTGAGACAGGCAGGATTTACGTCACTGCTACTTTTAACAATACTTTAGTGACTTTGACCGATACCGACGGGAACGCTATTGCCTGGGGCAGTGCCGGGGCGTCAGGATTTAAGGGTGCCAGAAAAGCCACACCTTTTGCCGGGATTACGGCGGTTGAGGGAGTGGCGGAAAAAGGCAAGGCTTTGGGGATGAATAAGGTGGAAGTATTTATTAAAGGCCCGGGACCGGGCAGGGATGCCGCTATCAGGGCGCTAAGGAATGCCGGGTTAAACATTACCATGATTGCCGATGTGACGCCGATCCCCCACAATGGCCCCAGGGCCAAGAAAAGGAGAAGAGTGTAATGTCTAGATATCGTGGGCCGAAACGAAGATTATCAAGGAGAGAGGGGGTGCCATTGTTCCCGAAGGATGCGGCATATATTGAGAGAAAAGGGGCAGTGCCGCCCGGAATGAGGGGGACAAAGATCAGGAGAAGGGTATCCGATTATGGAACACAGCTTCGGGAAAAACAAAAAGCCAGGAGGTTGTTTGGTCTAACCGAAAGGCAGTTCAGGAATACCTTTGAAGAGGCTTCAAAAAAGGGTTCTGCAACCGGGCAAACCCTGCTTGAACTTTTGGAGTCAAGATTGGATAATATAGTTTACAGGCTTGGGTTTGCGCGGTCCAGGCCGGAAGCCAGACAGATCGTGACACATGGTCATGTGAGTGTTGACGGCAAAAAAGTAAATATCCCATCGTTTCGGGTCAAAGTAAATTCAGTAGTTGCAATTGAGCCTAAATTTGTGGATAATACACAAGTTAAAAAGAATCTGGAAGACAGTTCTAACTTACCGGAGTGGCTGGAAAGGAAGGCTACGGTCGGTAAGTTTTTGCGAATTCCGGACAGATCGGAAATGGAGAGTATAGTTGACGAGAAGCTGATTGTTGAGTACTACTCAAGATAATATGATTAAATTTAAAGTTGTAGTTGAAAAAGAACAGAATAACCAAGCCCAGGTGGTAATCGAGCCGCTGGAGCAAGGTTATGGCCATACCTTAGGCAACAGCTTAAGGAGATGCATGCTGACTTCCCTTGAAGGGGCAGCCATCACTTCTGTCAAGATTGCCGGTGTCTCCCACCAATTTTCCACTATCCCGGGGGTGGTTGAGGATGTAATCCAGATTATCCTGAATTTGAAAAAGGTCAGGGTTAAGATGTATGGGGAAAAAACCCTCCACTTAAGCCTGCAAAAGAGCGGCAAAGGTGAGGTTAAAGCCAAAGATATCAATGCCCAGGGCGGCGGGGAGATTGCCAATCCGGATTTGCACATTGCTACTTTGACCGATCCGAAGGCCAAGTTAAATATTGATATGACAGCCGAGATGGGGGTTGGGTATGTCACGGCCGATGATAAAAAATCATCCGAGATTGGCATGATGCCGATTGATTCAATCTTTACCCCGGTTTTGTCGGTCAATTACACAGTCGACCCAACCCGTGTCGGGAGATCAACCAATTTTGATAAATTGACCATGGATATTAAAACCGATGGAACTGTTACTCCGATTGATGCGGTTAACCAGGCGGCAAAAATATTATCCGGTTACTTCCACCAGGTTTACGAACCGGTAGTGGAAGAGGAAGAAGAGAAGCCGGAGGGCAACTTTATGTCTGATGACCTTTTGAAATCTTCGGTTGAGGAGCTGGATTTACCGGTTAGGATTTCAAACGCTCTAAAGGCGATTGATACCGATACTATTGGCAAGTTAGTTGCCATTCCCAGATCACAGCTGATGAAGGCCAAGAATTTAGGGGCTAAATCCCTGGGGCTGATCTCGGATAAATTAGCAGAAAGGGGTTTGAGCTTAAGTGAAGCATAATGTCTATGGCAAGCATCTCTCAAGAAGTACAAACGCCCGGACGCAACTATTCAGGAATCTAGTCCGATCCCTCATCCTGCACGAATCCATTAATACCACAGAAGCCAAAGCCAAAGCGATTAAGGGTTTGGTAGATAAATTGGTGACGCAGGCCAAAACTCCTGCTTCCCGCCGGCTGGTTTCCCAGTTTTTAGTTGAGAAAGATATAGCCGAAAAGCTGGTCAAGGATATTGCCCCGAGGTTATCCGGCAGAAAAAGCGGTTATACATCTATTGTTAAGTTGGATAGAAGATTGGGGGATGGAACGATGATGGTTCAGATGAGGCTTTTGGTGGAAGAGTCTAAGGAGCCAAGTAAAGATAAAAAGAAAGGTGTCACCCTGGAGCGAAGCGATAGGGTCCCAGAAGTCCCGACGGAGTCGAGGACACACGATGAAGTCGATGATTCTATTGGCGAAAGCCTCCAGAATGACAAGAAAACAGCCAAGCCAAAAACCAAGAAAGCGGCTACAAAGAAAGGAGAGAAGTAATTGTCATTCCCGATCCAATCGGGAATCTAGATCCCCAAATCGAGTTTGAGGATGACAGATTAAAAAGCTATGTCAACTAATGTTTTATCAGCCAAAGATATAAAAAGGGAATGGCATTTAATTGATGCCAGGGGAAAGGTTTTAGGAAGATTAGCCGGAGATGTGGCAGAGAAGTTAATGGGTAAGCAAAAGAGTAACTATGTGCCTTATCTGGATAATGGGGATTTTGTAGTGATAACCAATGTCAAAGGGATAAAGGTGACAGGCAATAAAAGGGCTGATAAGGTTTACTTTAGGCATTCCAGTTATCCGGGCGGGTTTAAAGAAGAAACCTTTGAAAAATTGATTAACAGAAGGCCTGAGGAGGTTTTAAGGCATGCTGTTAAAGGGATGCTGCCAAAAACCAAGTTGGGCAGGAAAATGATCACCAAATTATATATTTTTGAGGGGTCCGAGCATCCTTTTGAGAAACAATTAGGAGGGGCCAAATAATGGCAGAGGCAACATACAAATCAGCTGTCGGCAGAAGGAAAGAGGCTGTGGCCAGGGTCAGGCTGTTTTTAGGCAAAGCCCAGGTGACGGTTAACGGCAAACCGATCGCCGAGTATTTCCGGGGTCCGGTTTTCCAGAAGGCCTACCAGAAGCCGTTTGAGGTGACCAAAACTTTGGGGGATTTGACAGCTACGGTTAAGGTTGAGGGTGGCGGGACATCTTCCCAACTTGGGGCAGTGGTCCATGGGATTTCCAGGGCAATTGAGCAGATGGATAAAGATAAATACAGGAAATCGC
>CAYTPB010000008.1:0-10948 GCA_964439785.1 uncultured Gammaproteobacteria bacterium | reverse complement strand
AAGCAGTTTACTGTTAAGTATTAGTTTAAAACTTCCCTTCCATTTCCCTTAAGGCTTTAACCCGGTCGGGAATGGGCGGATGGGTATTAAAAAGCCCGGCCATCCAACCGACAGCTTGTGAACCTTTCAGCGGATTGACAATATATAAATGGGCTGTTGCCCGGTTGGCCGCCTCCAAAGGATCGGGATCACCCGAAATTTTTAGCAAGGCCGCCGCCAGCTCCTCGGGATTCCTGGTTAAAAAAGCTCCTGATGCATCGGCCAAATATTCCCTTCTTCTCGAGATCGCCAACTGAATTAAGGTGGCTACAATCGGCGCCAAAATTGCCGCGATTAAAGCCAGGGCAAAAAAGATGGCATTATTTCCCTCCCGGTCATCCCTGTTTCTCCCTCCAAAGAAGCTCATCCTCAAAAACCAGTCGGCCAAAAGCGCCACAAATCCGACTAAGATCGATACCACGCTCATTAAAAGCGTATCCCGGTTGTTGACATGGGACAATTCATGGGCCGTCACACCTTCCAGCTGTTGTTTATCCAGCTTTTCCAAAATCCCCGCGGTAAAACAGATGGTGGCATGTTTTTTATCCCTGCCGGTGGCAAAGGCATTCGGAGATGAATCGGGAATAACATAAATTTTTGGCATAGGAAGGCCGGCCGCGATACAAAGGTTCTCTACTGTTCGGAAAAGGGTCGGGTCATCACTTTTTTTGATTTGTTTAGCGCCCGATATAGCCAAAACCATCTTGTCCGAATAAAAATAGGACAAAAAATTTATAATCCCGGCTAAAATTAAGGCAAAACCGGACAAAGTTAATGCGTCAACCGCCGGGAATCCGTAACCCCGGGCAAAAACGTAAACCACCAAAACTACAAAGGCCGAAAAGAAAAACATAATCAGCCAGGTCTTAAAAACATTAGCCGATATTTGGTTCTGCGCAGTAGGTAGTGCCATTTGGGCTAAATTATACTAGTAAGCCAAACCAGATTCAATTTAAGGAGTTTCTCTCCGGGTAAAATAAAACGAAGGGCCCAGGGGAACCTCATTGGGTTGGTTTTGATGGCTAAGTCTCACCACCTCACCAAAATTTAACCCCCCAAACTGGGCTGATTCAAAAGGAGGCGCCACCTTTACCCAATGAACCCTCTCGGGAGACCTCTTAAAAACATCCCCCAATTCCTCCAGGTTTCCCAAAACTTCTATCCTTCTTTTGTAACCATCGGCATCACTAAAATCAGTAAAATAGGATTCAATTACTACCCCTTTCTCCCTGCCTTCCTGTCTGTAAAACAAGTTTACAGCCAAAACTTCCGGTAAAGCATGGGCCGCTGCCACAAAGTGCGACACGGGATTAAAACTCCCATTAAGCTCATAACCGGCATTATTTAAAATATCTTGGATCCTGTCTGTATCAAACCTCTCCGGAGTCCGTATTACCCTTATGCCGTTTGATAGCATAAACTCAATCATTTAAAATTTTACAGAAACGTCCACCTTTTCCTCCTCGGCAGCCTGGAAGAACTCGGCCGGGGCAAACCCAAACATCCCGACCATCAAGTTGGTCGGAAACGACTGGATAGCGTTATTTAAATCCAATACATTAGTGTTATAAAACTGCCTTGAGGCAGCCACCTTTGTCTCGGTGTCAGACAACTCTTCCTGCAACTCCTTAAAATTTTCGGAAGCTTTCAGGTTGGGATAATTTTCCGCAATGGCAAAAAGCGACTTTAAGGCACCCGAAAGCTGGTCGTTAGCTTTGGCCTGCTCTTTTGGCCCCTGGGCCCCCATCAAAGCTACCCTGGCTTTAGTAACCTCCTCAAACACTCCTTTTTCGTGTTTAGCATAACCCTTAACCGTTTCAACTAAATTGGGAATTAGGCTGGAGCGCCTTTTTAACTGGACATCAATCTGGGAATAAGCTTCCCTAACCCGGTTTCTTTTGGTAATCAGGCTGTTAAACATGCCAACCAGCCAAAGGAGTATTACTGCAACTACACCAGCAACTATCCAAATCATGTGTTTTTATATTACTGTTATTTTTAAAAAAGGGCAATGATCAAGATCACGCCCTTGTAGACTTTCTACGAAAATTTAGCAATTATTAGCAAGGAAATAGTAAGATTTAGGTGTAAATCTATCAGTTTGGGTGTAAATTTTTTATCAATTTTCGTAGAAAGATAACACACGCCCTCACTAAACACCAAACCAATCCAAGAATTTCCTTAATTCCCAGGCGTTTACAATATCTTCTTTTGTCGCCCAGCCGCGCCTGGCCACGGCAACCCCAAAAGGCAAAACATCCATCTGTGAGACTTCATGGGCATCGGAATCAATAATAAATTTCACTCCAAATTTTAGAGCCTGCCTAACCAGATCATCCCTCAAATCCAGCCTGTTGGGGAAAGCGTTAATCTCCAAAAGCTTTTTGTGTTTTCCGGCATACTCAAAGATTTTTTTCCAGTCAGCCTCATATGACTGTCTCCTGTTTAATAGTCTGCCGGTTGGGTGGGAAATTATATCCACATTCGGGTTCTCCATAGCCGTTAAAATCCGTTTAGTCATGTTTTCTTTTGAAGTAACCCGGTGCCCTGAATGGACTCCGGCTATCACATAATCCAAAGTTTTTAGTGCCTCATCAGGCACACTCAGAGATCCGTCGGGAAGTATGTCTATTTCGAGCCCATTGAGTACTTGAGTACTTTTTGTTTTCTTTTTCAGATTTTGAATAACTTTTGTTCTCTTTTCTATTATTCTAACTATCTCTGACGCGCTATGTTTACCAAATGCAGGCGGGTGATCCGAAATTCCGATAAACTTATAACCCATCTCCTCCGCCCTCTTAATCATAACCTCCATGGAATCCACCCCCGGCCCGTGGGACGGATGGTCAAAAGGGTAGTTTGAATGGGTATGCAGGTCTCCGATCAAAGATCCATACTCAATTAACTTGGGAAGTCTGTGAGATTCGGCCGCTTCAATTTCTCCGGTGTCTTCCCTGATTTCCGGCGCCGGAGTCTCCATTCCCAGCATGCCGTATAAATCCTCTTCGGTCTCACAGGTCAAGGTCTTCCCGGTTTTGATATGTTTTACCCCGTACTCACTCAAAGACAGATGCCTCTTCTCGGCCAGAGTCCGGAGATGTATATTATGCTGCCTTGAACCCGTAAAATGCTGCAATAGCGCCCCATAGCTTCCGGGCTCCCCTACTAAAAGGTCAATGTGTAAATCGTTATCTAGTATCACTGTCGCCTTATTCTGGCCTTTTTCAACTATCCTTTTTACTCCCGGCATTCTGGTAAAAAATTCAACAGCCTTGGCCGCATTTTTGCTGGAGACGGCAAAATCCAGATCGCCGACCGTAGCTACCCGGCGCCTCAAACTACCCAGCGGATCGGCTCTTTCAACATCTTTTGATTTCTTTAAATAATTCAAAACTTTATCCGCATACATGGCTGCCACAGGCAAAAGCATCCTGCCTTGATCAGAAGGCTCTTCCTTAAGTCCGGACAAGATTTTTTCAGCTGCTTTGTCTGACAGCCCTTTTTTAATCAAAGCACCGCTTTTAAGCTCTTTTTCGAGCTCAGACAAGCTCTTTACACCCATCCCGGTAATCTCCAAAGCAGTCTTTGGCCCAACTCCGGGAATTTTCAGCATTTCGAATAAAACCGGGGGGTAATTTTTCATAATTGAGTCGAAATGCCTGGAGTGCCCAGTCTTAAAATACTCATCCAGGTGCTCCTCTAAATTTGGCCCAATCCCGGGTACTTCATCCAGCTTCCCTTCTTCCCATACATCCTTTAAATCGGCTGTTAAATGTTCAATTGAGGTAGCTGCCGTATCATAAGCCCTGACCTGAAACATATTGGCGCCTTTAAGTGTTAAAGCCGCTGAAACTGAGCGTAAAAGATCGGCAATTTCCTGATTAGAAGTCTTCATATGGTTAATATAGCACGTTTGGATTGAATAGCGGAAAATACTCTGTTAAAATACTTTGATCTCAAGTAGAATAAGCTTGGGATGGATGTTTCGGTAACATGAGTTTGGTTTAACCGAGCGCTTAGTTTGGCAGAAACATCCAGAGAAAAACTGCCACGTTTTTGGGGCCGTAGCTCAATTGGTTAGAGCGCTTCCCTGTCACGGAAGAGGTCGCGGGTTCGAGTCCCGTCGGTCCCGCCAAACCCCGCTGTCAACCAAAACCGCTTTTCACCCCTTGACAAAATTTTTAAGATAGTTTAAATAAAGGACTAGAGCTGCCCGGATTAGAGAGAATAATAAATTTATGGCTACACGCAAAAAAGCAGCTAAAAAAACTTCCAGAGTCTTTCAATTAAGAAAGAATCAACTTGCCAGGGTCACTAAGACCAATTCCGATTTAATTGCCCGGATGCAATCGGATCTAAAAACCAACCAATCTATTGTCAGCATCATTTTGGGGGTTCTGATAGTAGTGGTTCTGGGGATCTCAATCTTTAACTTCCTAAACAAGCCCAGCCAGAACTTGGGTCCCGCATCCCAAACCCAAAACCTGCAAAACAACCAAACGGCTGATGTTTCCAAAGACAACCTCCCCGGTAAATATACCGTCAAAGAGGGCGATACCTTATTTGACATTGCCCAAAATTATTATGGTGACGGTTACCAATACCCCAAGATTGCTGAGGCCAACAAGATCGCCAATCCCGATGTTATTACAACCGGCCAGGTAATTGACATTCCTAAACTGGAAGTTGCCCAGGCTGCAGCCAGCCAGCCAGCCCCAAGCGGGACCCCCAATACCCAACTTATCCAGGGTGGAACCGGCGGATCTGTAAGTGAAACCGAATGGGGATCCAGGATTACCGGCACCACCTACACAGTTCAGGATGGCGACTGGCTGTCAAAGATTGCGGGAAGAGCTTACGGCGATATCTATCAATACGGTAAAATAGCCCAGGCTAATAACATTCAAGACCCTAATACAATTGAACCCGGAGCCGTACTTCAAATCCCCAGGTAAAACTTTAAACAAACTTATTGGCTGGCCGGAATTACTCCCTGCTGTTTAAGCAGTGAAATGAAGCTGGAAAAATCAAAGGCATTAACTACCCCATCCCCGTTAAAATCGGCTTCCGTCGGAGCATTATTCTTATAAAAATCAGAGAAAAAGGCCGACAAATCCTCCAAAGTAATTGATCCATCATGGTTAATATCACCCTTTTTAAACCCCTGAAGCAGTTGTTTTGCTACCTTTAACTCCTGGTCTGCCTTAGTTATTTGGTTGGTATCAGGCAATGAGGCACTCAGGGAGTAGCCTGACGGGCCCAATATTCCGCCCAAATTCCCGTTATTTGATTTAGTCACCCAAACGGAAGCCGCAGTATTTCCGTTAAATGTAGCCGGCGGCGGCGGATCGGTTACAGGCTGGGAACCCAAAAATCCGTTATCCTGGTTTACCCCAAAATCAACCGTTTTTCCACTGCAGCCAGCTGACCCGGTTACGGTTACCGTCACCACCGAATCGGAGGGGACGGACTGAGCAGTATTTGCAAAGTGGGGCGCATCAATAGTGCAGGAAGAACCACCTCCTGAACCCGGGGAACCGGCCGGAACACTGGCGCCGGGGCCGCCGGAGCTAATCTGGGTCGGTTGGGGAGTCGGTAAAGAGGTCGGCATTAAACTTGGAACTGGTACACTTGTCGGATGAGGTGATGCCACCTCGATTGGCGGTGTCGCCACACCCGGAGGGGTCAAGTTTAAGCCTTGGCCCTGGGACAGGATGTTGAAATTATTGGAGTTGGCAAAAATACCGGAAGCCGGATCAATGTTAACGGTCAGCGGGCTATTCTTTAACATCACAAAATAGACGGTTGCCATCAGTTTAGGCTGGCCGGAAGTCTGGATACCCGGGTTGGGCACTCCACCGGTCAACGTTATTATCCCGGCGCTGTTGTCAAAAGTATTGCTGACCCAATTGACCACAAAAGACCCATGGGTATCAACCCAAGCCGCCTGAATCGCCGACGGATCGAATGTTAACTTGACGTTAAATAAGTTAGCCGCCGCGGTGTCCGATTGGGCCAAAACCTTAACCGGGATCTGGGTGATAACTCCGGTCCCGTTTCTACTTTGGGGAACCTGCTGGATGCCTACGGCCGGATTACTTGTCCCGGTACCGCTCGTGCTGCCCGAACTGCTGCTCCCGGTGTTAGTAGACACCTGGACCGGCGCCCCCTGCTGAAGGATAAAGAAAGCCTTATTGCCGTTTGTCAGGTTCGTCTGGCCCGCTCCCGCCGGATTACCGGAACTTCGGGGCAAGTTCTGGTTAACTGAACCTGCCGTATTAAGGGTGATGGAAACTGTCACCGGGGGCTGCCAGTTTCCATTTACCTCAAACTGGACAAAAACTTGCTTTAAACCGTCTCCAGAACCGAGCAGCCAATTTACCTCCTGTTCATTTTGGGTAAAAGTCTGGGATTGAGCCGTTACCAACTCGCCCAAAGAGTTGGCAATTCTAAAGCTGGTTGGAAATTGGCCAGGCTGGGCCGTTGTCGGTGAACCGGTGGTGTTTGTAGTGGTGGTTGTCTGGCCGTTTTGTGTCACGGTGGTGGTGTTTTGGGCATAACTCTGGTATGAACTGGTTGAAGTGGCCGATCCACCCCCCACCGAAGCCGATGGGCCAGTGAATTGGACGTTGACACTGCCATTCCCGGTGCTGGTAACATTGCTCGAGCCGCTAACCGACACACTGCCTCCCGGGACGGTTACCGTCCCGCCCGAGCCGAAATTAGTTGTCCCCTGGTTATTTACCGGCTGGGGAACACTCTCCGGTACATAAATTAGCCTGACAATTACATTCCTGGAGGAGGTTTGGGTAATTACATCGCCGTTGGCATTAACAAATTCGGCCCTGGTAACATCGGACGCGGCGTGCGGCCTGAAAATCTGCGTGTGTAAGGTCAGATATACAGCTAGAACGATTCCAATCAGAACTACAAAGGTGGCAATAATCGGGGCAAAACCTTTTTGGTTCACAACTTTAGTTTTCCATATAACCCACCCCGAGTCAATATTTAAACCCGTTTACCTTGATAAACTACCCATTTTCTGGGAAAATACTCCTGCGCGGTGGTAGTTCAGTGGTAGAATGTCTCCTTCCCAAGGAGAAGGTCGAGGGTCCGAATCCCTTCCACCGCTCAGTAGATTGGCCGATGTAGCTCAGTGGCAGAGCAACTCTTTCGTAAAGAGTGGGTCGACAGTTCGATTCTGTCCATCGGCTCCTGTATAATAAAGCTTATGAAAAGATATAGAAGTTCGTACTCTTCAGGCTATAAACCCCGCTCGATCCGCCACCGTGAACAAAAAAGCCAGAAACGAATCATCTGGAATGTCGTTTTTACTATTGTAGTCTTATACCTGATTTTTTTCTGGGGTCTGCCGGCGCTCATCGGCGGATTGTCAATTTTCAACCGCTTTAAACCTAACCAAAGCCCTCCCCCCGCCGCTTTGGAAAACGCCACCCTGGCTCCCCCCGTCTTAAATATCCCGTTTGAAGCCACCAACTCGGCCCAAATTAAAATCCCGGGCTATGCCACTCCCAATACCAAGATAAATATTTACCTGGATGATAATTTAGTGACTACAGTCACCAGCCATGACGACGGCAGTTTCCAGTCAGATCCTGTCAATTTAGATATAGGCACAAACAATATTTACGGCAAAACTGTTGATGATAAAAACCGGGAAAGCTTACCCTCCAAGCCCATTACCGTAACTTATTCCAATGACAAACCCACACTTAGCATCTCTTCCCCTGATGACGGCACTCAGATTAAAGGGGGCGACAAAAAAGTAACCGTCTCCGGAAAAACCGATCCGGATAATTCTGTCACGGTCAACGGGCAGACGGTGGTTGTCCAGTCGGACGGCAGTTTTTCCATCACCACCGGCATAAATGACGGTGACAACCAAATCGCCATTGTCGCTACCAACAGCGTCGGCAACACCACCGAAATCCAGCGCAAAGTCACCTATTCCACCCAATAAGTTAGCTTTTTAAAAAGTTAGGTCTGGACCAGATCTCAATTAAGGCCACAACCACCCAAAACTCCAGACTCAAATCATTCTTAAAATAAGGCACATCCACCACCCCGTGGACAAACAAATAGGTTAAAACGGCAATCAGCCCGGCACCCAGCATTGGCTGTTTGCTTTTGGTTATATTACGGATTAAGGGACTAAAACTTTCAACCAAAATTAACAAAAATGCGGACATCCCCAAAATCCCGGTCTCCGACCAGAAGGTCAAAAGCAGGTTGTGGGGATATTGGAAATCCTCTGGATATTCGGGCAGCCTGTATTTTTGGGCATAGGCGTCCTTAAAACCGTTTAAACCCGCCCCGAAAACCGGATGATCCTTCAAAAGAGTAGCCGTCCCTACCCAAATAAAATATCTGATCTGAAGCGTATCCCCCTGGATATACTGCTCATTAAAATCAGTCAGGGAGGAGGCGTACGTTTGAAAAGTTATGTATAAAAAAACCGCAATAACCGCCAAAATAGCCAGGGGTACTGCCACCCAAATTTTTCTCAAAAATGCTCTCCCTAAGGATGAAATCACATAGACAAAAACCATCAAAGAAACCGACTCGGCAATTATCCCGCCTTTGGATTTACTAAAAATTACAATCAAAGAATAAAAAACGAACAGCAAAAGGTAGAGAATTTTTAAATAACCCCTGGATGTTAAAAAAAGCGACAGCGCCAGGATGGCAATTGGAGTCAAAAAGAGAGCCAGGGAATTAGCGCTATTATAGACCCCGGAAACCCTTCCCTGGATAATCTCATTGGGGGCCAGCGAAAAACTGCCGGTCAACTTTTGGACCAAACTTAAAACCGACAGCCAAAACCCGACTGCCAGTAAACTGTTTAGAATATATTTAAAACCGTACTTCCTGGAGGAGTAAACCAGGCAGTAGAAAAATAAAACCGGTTCGATAAAATATGCCCGGAAAATTCCCAAACCGCCCCAAAAATCATTGCTGAAAAAACATTCAATCAAAGCCGCCAGACACAAAACCAAAATTAGAAAATTATATTTGTTCTTTAACTTTCCCAGGAGATCCCTTTCCCGCATTGCCTCAAAACCCGTCACTAAAACCGCCGCTAAAATTAAGACCTCAAGCAAGGTAGTTGGGATAAAGGAAACTTTCCACCTCAAAATATAAAGTGGGGAAAGAACAATTGTTAAAGACTGCAGCAGTACTGATAGATGGATACTCTTAACCGACACCATAGCCGTTAAAAAAAGAAACTATATAGACAGCTAATAATAGCACACAAAAAACTTTAAACGTAAATATGGCCAGTTTTTCTAAATTTGAGCTGTATTTTTCCTCAATCTGGGCTAAATTTATAAATATCGGAAAAACCGGCAGTAAAAACCTGGTCATAGAAGTCAACGAGGTTGATAAAACCGGCAGGGCCACAGACAAAAGCGAATAAACTCCATAGGTAAAGTTTAATTTCCTAAACGTCCTGATAGACAAACCCAAACCCAAGGCCATAAATATCAAGTTTACCAATAAACTAGGATTATTTTGGAAGGCTCCCGGAGTAAAGATTTTAAGCAAGGTATCGACAATGCTTAATCCGGGCAAGCTTAAGATCCTTTGCCAGTCTCTCTCGGCTATTAAAAAATAAAGCGGGTCGCCTGTCCTGATTTTAAGCATCATACAAAAGGCCAAAAACCCCAAAGGCGCTAAAAACAAACTCCAGCTCTCCCTTTTTTTAAGCGCCTTTCTGTTTTTAAAAATTAAGCCAAGCCACAGCGACAAGATAACTGCCAAACCCGCCAGCCGGGTGACGGCCGACAGCGACGCCAAAAGCGATGCCGGCAGATATTTTCCCTTTTTATAAAAGTAAAAACTTAAAAGTGTCAAAAGCAAAAACAAACTCTCCGAATATGGTAGAAAAAGGTAAAAACTGGCTGGAAAAACCAGTAAAAACAGAAGGGCTTTTCGGGTTATGGACTCTGAAAAATCCAATTTTAGCAATTTTATAAAAACTGCCAGACTTAAGGCGGCAAAAACCCAGCTTAAAATTATTCCTCCCGCCAAAGCCGGAATCTTAAAAACACCAAGAAAATTAATCAATAATGGGTAAAGCGGGAAAAAAGCATATTCAACTCTCAAAGTGTAGCCGTTTTCGGCAATCGATAAAAAGTGTCCGGCATCCCAGTTGCCGAAATTAATAAAAAAATCCGCTTTAGCATTTAGTAAATTAATACTTAAAAAATGAAAGCCTAAAAAAGCTACCACTAAAAATACTATTAAATAAACTCCCAGCATTCTTATTAAAAAATTAACTCTCATATAGCAGAACTCCCGAAAAAAGATAGAGCATTAACATGACAGGTGGATAAAATAAGCTGTTAATAAACTGGCTGTCCGCCAAAAGCCCTAAAAATATCGCCAAAAAAGGCAGCCAAAATTCAGATTCCCTGCTCTCCTTAAAGAGGAAAAACCAAAGTGTAAAAAATGCCGCCAGACCTAAAATTCCCTCAGTCGCCAGAATAAAAATTAGACTCGAGTCCACTCCCGCTCCCGAATGGCCTCCATTTTCCGAAAAAACTTTTAGCAAATCCTGTTTTTCAAACTGATACCTTAAATTGTCAAAACCAGCACCCGTCAGGGGATTTTCTCCAAAAATAATCAAACCATTGTTCCATGACCCAATCCGCTCAGATGCCGAAGCATCAAGCGTTAACCCGCCAATAATCCTCTGGTTGAACTTGGGGAAAACTAAAAATAAAATAAAAAATAAAACCGCCAAACCAACCACCAGCTTTTTAAAATTTTTCAGTCCGTAAATTAGAACCTCGACTGCTAACATTAAGTAGGCAGACCTGGAAAAAGTTAATGTAACTGCCAAAATAAAAATCCCCGAAAAAATTAAATATCTTTTCTCCCGTCC
>CAYTPB010000007.1:0-11349 GCA_964439785.1 uncultured Gammaproteobacteria bacterium | reverse complement strand
ACCAATAATAGCTTTGGATTCAATCTGTTGGTCATTAGTTTAATTGCCCTATCTAGTTTGGCTCAATAAAGATATTACAATATTTTCACCCAACTTTTTAATAGATGTCATTGACACACTTTGGTCTTTATTTAGATAATGTAGAAAGGTCCACCTTAATGTGGGCTAGCTGTCCATATGAATCCGAGCCAGACTATTGAGGATATTTTATTAAAACAGGGTTTGCTTTCCCAGGAGCAGCTCTCCGCCATTAAGCTGGAGAGCATTAATTCCGGCCTCCCGCCCGAACGGATTATTCTAAACCATAACTTTGTCGCACCGGATAAAATAGCCCAGGCCAGGGCCACCTTAATCGGTATTCCCTTTATGAGGCTTGAAGGAAAGGCAGTTTCTTCGGAGATTTTAAATTTGGTGCCGGAAGTAGTGGCCAGGCGTTATAAACTAATCCCTTTTGAAAAAGCGGACAATATTTTATCGGTGGCTATGGCCGATCCGCTTGACCTGCAGGTGGTCGAGTTTATCGAGAAAAAAGCCAACTGCAAAGTTAAGCGTTTTATGGCCTTGCCGGAAGATATTTTAAGGGCAATCTCCGAGCAATATTCCCAAAACCTGACTACCGATGTGACATCGGCCCTAAAGGAGGTTAGCCAGGGACAGGAAGTACCCCAGGAGGCTCCCGAGAAGGCCGAAGTCATCCGGGAAGCCCCGGTTGCCAATATTGTAACCCAGCTTTTGGAGTATGCCGTCAAATCCAACGCCTCCGATATCCATATCGAGCCGGCCGAAACCCAGACCAGGGTTCGCTACCGGATCGACGGTATTTTACACGAAAAGATTATCCTGCCCAAAAAAGTCCATGATGCCCTGCTCTCCAGGATTAAGATTCTATCCAATTTAAAGATTGACGAAAGGCGGCTGCCCCAGGACGGCCGTTTCAGCTTCAATTATGGCGGCGCCGATGTTGACCTCCGTGTATCTACTCTGCCGACAGTCTTTGGCGAAAAGGTGGTGCTCCGTTTGCTGCCGAAATCCCAAAGAGCGCCAACCCTAATGGAGCTGGGGCTCCGGGGCGGGGCCTTAAAAAATTTGGAAATCCAGCTCCTGCGTTCCCACGGCATCATCTTAATCTGCGGTCCGACCGGTTCCGGTAAAACCACCACCCTTTATTCGGTCTTGTCCAAGCTTTCCACCTCCAAGGTCAATATCCTGACTATCGAGGACCCGGTGGAATACCAGATTCCCGGTGTTAACCAGGTCCAGGTTAACCCCCAGATCGGTTTGACCTTTGCCTCGGCCCTAAGATCGTTCCTCCGGCAGGATCCGAACATTATGCTGATTGGAGAGGTCCGTGATACCGAAACTGCCGAACTGGCGGTTCAGGCAGCCCTGACCGGCCACCAGGTTTTCTCAACCCTGCATACCAACTCGGCTGCCGGCGCTATCCCGCGTCTCTTGGACATGGGAGTCGAACCGTTCCTTCTGGCATCGGCCATGAATGCGGTTGTTTCCCAAAGGATTCTCAGAAAAATCTGCCCCCACTGCCGCGGAGCCTATACCCCGCCGCCGGAAGTGGCAGAAAGCATGAGGCAGGTTCTGGGTGACCTGGCGCCCCAGCTCAAGAACCCGAACTACCATCTGGTTTTATATAAAGGTGTCGGTTGCCAGGAGTGTGGCCATACCGGCTATCTGGGAAGGACCGGTATCTTTGAAATTTTGATAGTGTCACCTAAAATCATGGAGCTAACCTTAAAGCGGGCCTCCTCCGCCGCTTTGGAAAAACAGTCTGTGGAAGAGGGCATGTTGACCTTAAAGCAGGATGGATACTTAAAAGTTTTGGAAGGTGTAACCACTTTAGAAGAGGTGCTGAGGGTGGGGCAAGACTAAATGAAACTCGAAGCACGAATATCGAAGCTCGAAAGATTTGAATTTTGGAAATTTGAATTTGTTTCGGATTTTGGTTCTAGGATTTCTAATTTATTATGAATATACGCCAATTATTAGAACTGACTATTGAGAGGGATGCCTCAGATATCCATCTAATTGTTGGTTTCCCGCCAACCCTTAGGATTAATGGTGAACTGATCCCTATCCCCGGTTCCCCGGCTTTAGCCCCTTCCGATTTGGAAAATCTGATCCTCCCCATTTTAACCAGCTACCAGAAAGAAGTCTTAAATAACGAATGGGAACTGGACATGGGGCTGGAGTATGAGAACAAAGCCAGGTTCAGGGTGAATGTCTACAGGCAAAGAGGGCAGATGGCAGCCTCCCTCAGGTTGATCCCCCGCAAGATCAGGACTTTGGAGGAAACCGGCATCCCGAAATCGGCCCATCACTTAACCGAATTAAAGCAAGGTCTGATTTTAGTGACCGGTCCAACCGGCCACGGCAAATCAACAACTTTAGCTGCATTTATTAACCAGATCAACCACTCGAGGGCTAACCATATCATCACCATTGAGGACCCGGTTGAGTTTATTTATCCGCAGGGGAAATCATTAATCTCCCAAAGGGAATTAAATTCCGATACCAAATCCTGGACTAACTCCTTAAAGGGGGCGCTTCGGGAAGATCCGGATGTGGTGCTGGTTGGAGAGATGCGCGATTTAGATACTATCGCGGCCACCATGACCATCGCCGAAACCGGACACCTGGTTTTTGCCACCCTGCATACCAATTCCGCCGCCCAAACCATTGACCGTATTATTGATGTCTGTCCGGAAAACCAGCAGCCGCAAATAAGATCACAGCTGGCGGCGGTAATTGAGGCAATTCTGTCCCTCAGGCTGGTGCCGACAATCACCCCGGGAAGGACCCTGGCCTGCGAACTTTTGTTTGGGGTCCCAGCCACTCGCTCGCTAATCAGGGACGCAAAAACCCATTTAATTGATAATTTAATCCAAACCTCGGGTGAAACCGGTATGGTCAGCATGGAAAATTCCCTGGCCGATTTGGTCAGGGCAGGAAAGATCTCATCTGTTGTCGCCCAAAACTACACATTGAAACCTCAAGTTCTAAATAAATTGTTATCAGGCGCATCACGCTAAACTTATGCCTTTATTTACATACCGGGCCAAAGATTTACAAGGGGTTGAGCACAAAGGAACGATTGAAACATCTGACCAGCACCAAGTTTCCTCAATTCTCTTTAAAAAAGGCCTGGTAGTCATCTCTATCAAGCAAGCCCAGGACCAGGAAAAAAAGGCGCTGGGCAAGTTCTTAAACCGGGTCTCTTTTTCCGATGTGGTAGTTATGACCAGACAGCTGGCCACCATGATTGAATCCGGTTTGGTGTTGTCGGAGGCAATTGATATTTTATCCGAACAGCAATCCAACAAAAGGTTTAAGCAGATCTTGGAATCGGTCTCCCGGGATGTTAAGAGCGGGCTGGAGCTGGCGGCATCCTTAAAAAAGCATCCCGATGTTTTTGATCCCCTGTATGTAAATTTGGTCAAGGCCGGAGAATCCTCCGGAAAACTGGATATTGTCTTAACCCAAATGGCTAATAACCTCGAGCGGGACCGGGAAT
Source organism: uncultured Gammaproteobacteria bacterium (assembly GCA_964439785.1). Taxonomy (GTDB): domain Bacteria; phylum Patescibacteriota; class Microgenomatia; order Daviesbacterales; family UBA10151; genus CAYTPB01. The sequence continues at coordinate 7,823 of CAYTPB010000007.1, read as the reverse complement.
TTAGAAGCCGTATCAGGGGGGCAATGATCTATCCTGTAATCGTTATTATCATGATGTTTGCCGTTATGTCCATCATGATGTTTTTTGTCATCCCAAAGCTGACATCGCTTTATACTCAATCCAACATTGATCTGCCTCTGCCGACTAAAATTTTAATCGCTGTCTCAACTATATTTACTTCTTACTGGTGGGCCTTGATCCTTATAGCTGCCAGCGCTGTCTTTGGGTTTAAAAAATGGGTCGGTAACCCTCAGGGCAGATACCAGTTTGATTCACTGCTTTTAAGGATACCGGTGATTTCCAAGATAATTTCAGGCACCACTTTAACCAACTTCACCCGCACCTTTGGGCTGCTTACCACTGCCGGTATCCCGATCCTGGATTCGTTAAATATTGTGACTGATGTTTTATCCAATCTGGTTTATAAACGGGCGCTTTTGGACAGCGTCCAGGGGGTTGAAAGAGGTTTGACCCTGTCGGCCCAACTGGAGCAGGAGGGAGTTTTCCCTAAAATTGTCTCGCAAATGATTAAAGTCGGCGAAGAAACCGGCAAGGTCGACCAGGTATCCTTTAAGATGGCCGATTATTTTGAATCGGAAACCGACCACATCGTTAAAAACTTAACAGTTATTCTCGAACCGGTTATTTTAGTGGTGCTCGGTATTGGCGTGGCATTTTTAGTATTATCAATTATCCTGCCGATCTACAAATTGACCACATCATTTACTTAATGATTAATACTTGACTTAAATCTTGTAGGTATGACTACAATAGATTATACGCGAGGAGGTGATAAGTTTTGACAAGAAGAACTGCTCAAAAGTTTACGCTTAAGCATCAAACAAACAAAGAAGGTTTTACCCTTATTGAGCTTTTGGTCGTTATCGCCATTATCGCCATTATCGCTGCCGTAGTTGCTATTTTGATTAATCCTGTCGAGCTAACCAAGAGGGGTCGCGACAGCAACAGATTAACCGACTTAGCCAATCTTCAGCAGGCAATTAATGTTTCAGGTGAGGAAAATGCAGCTGCAGTCAACCTCTATTGTGGAGGTACTCCAACAGTAGCAGGAACTATTGCTACATGTGGTGGTGCTAACGCTCTGGGAGGTGTACAATCAGCTACACCTGGAACAGGTCCGGGAACATCAACTGCAGGTACTAGAGCTTTGGATGGTACAGGTTGGGTTAAGGTTAATTTAACCGGTTCACCAAATAATGTACTGCAAACACCAACTTTGCCGGTCGATCCGCAAAATACAGCACTTTTGCATTACACATTTTGTGGAAGCAACAGTACAACTGGTGGTATTACAGGTTATCAGATAGATGCAGCCTTGGAATCAGCTCAACAATCGCCAAAGATGACTAATGATGGTGGAATTGACAATGGATTGTATGAAGTTGGATCTAACCTTACAATTATGGACACTGCTGGATCAGGTGGTAATGTAATTTGTAAATGGTAATTTGGTTATTGAGCTTTTGGTTTCTATTGGGAATATGCCTTGGGAGTTTTGTTAAAGCTTTGGCCGATAGAAGTGTAGGCAAGAAAAGTTTTTTGGGAAGGTCATACTGCCCTAAGTGTAAAAAACAACTTAAGTGGTATGACCTTTTTCCTGTCTTTTCCTACCTTTCCACCCTTGGCCGCTGCCGCTACTGTAAAACCAGGATTGGTATTGACTATCTCTTAACCGAAGTGGTCTTAGGGATTTTAGTGGCATTAATTTTGGCCAAGTTTGTCCCCTTAAATTATTTTAGCCTTTCCATCTTTGACCAGAGCCTGGTGGTTCTGGATATTTTGTTTAAAATCTTTGCCGTCTGCGTTTTGTCAGTCCTGTTTATCACCGATTATGTTACCGGGTTTATTTATGACCGGATAACCTATCCGGCTATTATAATTACCTTTGGCTTCTTACTTCTGGATTCAATTTACAGGGTTGTCCTGTTTTATTTCTCTCTGAAAGGCTCTATTTTGGGAAGATTTTTATTACCCCCTTACACTGATTATTTCCAGACGCACGCCCTTGATTTAGCCGGCCAGCTTTTTAGCGGACTGGTCATGGCGGCATTGGTTGCCGTATTTTTTGGCGCCCTAATCCTGGTTACACGGGGGCGCGGTATGGGCGGTGGAGATTTAAAACTAGGTCTCTTTTTGGGTCTTATCCTGGGTTTCCCAAGTGCCATCCTGGCCCTGCTTTTATCATTTGTCCTGGGTTCGGTTTTTGGGCTTGGCTTAATTATCCTTAGGCTTAAACATTTTGGCGAGACCATCCCCTTTGGCCCCTTTTTATCACTAGGAGGAGTAGTTACCCTGCTTTGGGGCCAGGAAATTATCAACTGGTATCTCAAGGTCCACCTTTTTTAATTCTTGACTTTAAGCTGTCTAATTGAGATATTAAATTTAGGATGAAACTGCCCCAAAGAGACCACGGTTTTACTTTAATTGAGCTTTTGGTGGTTATTGCCATCATCGCCATCCTGGCTACTGTCGGACTGGTTATTTATGCCAACGTCCAAAAAAACGCCCGGGACGCCAGAAGGAGAGGAGACATCACCGCCATCTCCAAAGCCTTGGAAGCCCATTATAACGCTACCCAAAACGCCAACTGTACAGGTAATGGCGGAACCTACTGCCCCCTGGCAGGCGGCTGGTTTTCTTCTAACAACGGCAGTGTCCCAACCGATCCCCAGGGCGGCGGCATAACCGTTTATTGCATGTGGTCTTCCCCCACCGGCCAGACTATTTCCGCTCCTGCTGCCTGGACCAGCGCTTGTCCCTCGGTCAATGTTGGGAGTACGTCTACGGCCGGAACTGCCATAGCAGCAGGCGGCGGTATGCCGCTACTCGGAACCACCAACTGGTTGCTTTGCGCCTCTTTGGAAACTGTTACAGGGGGTACCTTCTGTGTCGGCAACCAACAGCAGTAACTTTAAAGTTATGAATCCAAAATCCAGGAAAGGCTTTACCCTGATTGAACTGATGGTAACCATCTCTATCATGGCTATCCTCTTTGGGGTGGTGGTCACTGCCGCTACCGCCATCAGGAAAAATGCCAGGGACACCCAAAGGCAGGGAGATTTAGCCAAAATCCAGTCCGCCCTCCAGAATTATTATGGTGATCAGACCACCTTTCCAGTGGTTTTACCAGCTGCAGGTTCCCCCTTAACTGCTGGCAGTATTACCTACCTTAATACAATACCGAGTGATCCTACTCCCGGGAATCCGCCTTACTGTTATATTCCTTATGTTAGTAATGGAGGCGTCCAATGCACTGCCACCCCCTGCAATTATTATCAGCTCTATGCCCAGCTGGAAAATTCTACCGGTAATAGCTATGGCGCCATGTGTAACCAGGCAGGTGCTAACTATAACTACTTGGTGTCATCACCATAAGGGTAGTGATTCCTTCCTGAAACTGTGATACCTTAAAATCAATGCCCAAACAGAAAGGTTTTACGCTGATTGAGATCCTGGTGGCTGTTACCATCATCGCCATTTTGGGAGTGATAGCCATTCCCAATTATCATGCGTTCCAGAAAAAACAGCTGGTTTTAAACTCAGCCAAAGGCTTGGCGGCAACTTTAAAACTTGCCCAATCCAATGCCAGTACCGGTACCAAATGCCCCGATCCATCTTATACCGCCCCTAAAGATTGGGACGTAGTTTATGGCACTAACTCCTATTACCTCAGAGCTTCCTGCTATAACCCTAACGGTACTTATAACCTGTCGCTCAACGGCGGTGCCGGTTCAGCCGGTAATTGGATACAAATAAACATCCCAAATACTACGGTTAATTATCCCTCCGGAGTTACTGCCAGCTTTAGTTCTAACAACCAGTGGAATACCAATGCACTTAATTTTCAGCCCGGCGGCCAGGTCAACAATGACGGCGGTTTCCCCTGGCCGATTCAGATAACAATCACTGATGGGACAACCACCCAGATAGTTCAGGTAGATTATGCCGGAAATATCACCGTTAAATAGTATGAAAGAACTGGGCCAGTCACTGCTTGAAGTTACAATCGCTATCGGGATCGCGGTGGTGGTTTTAAGCACTTTAACTTTCACTACCCTTTCAGGCTACAAAAACTCCCAGGTTTCCCAAAACCAGACCACGGCCACTAAACTGGCCCAGGACGCCATGGACCAGGTCAGGTCAATGAGGGACCGCAGTTCGGCAGTTTGTTATAGTAGTACAATTAAAGACTGGCCGACCCTTTTTGTCAACGCCTCAACCTGCTCGGGCGGCTGTAATTTTATTATCCAGCCAACCGGCACCTGCTTTTTAAACTCTTCCAATACTGTTTCCCCTTACTTACTTGGTAACAGCGTTTATCAGACTATTACAAGCAACCCCCGTTTCAGCCGGATAATCAAAATAACAAATTCCAGCAACAATACCGTCAGCATTCAAGTCCTGGTCAAATGGGATGATACCGGCGGCACCCATTATGTCAACTTAGTCACAAACTTAGGACCAAAATGATAAGAAGAAATTCCGGAATAAAGAATAAAGAAGAACGAATAAAGATCCTTAATCCTCATTCATTAATCATTAATCGTCATTTACAAAGAGGTTTTACCCTGATAGAAGCATTGGTGGTGATTGGAGTTTTGGCAGTTTTGGGCTATGTTATGACCGATCTTCTGTCCCGGACGCTTTTAGGCGGCAACAAAACCGAACTTAACGACACCATTAAGCAAAACGGAGAAAGGGCCCTAACTACGATGGACTCTACAATCAGGGAAGCGGACCAGGTGGTCTGCACCAGTTCTTACTCTGCCACCAATGATACTATAGTTGTTGTTAAAAATGGGACTTTTACCAGGTTCCGGATCTTTCCCCAAACTACAGGTGCTAACGGGTATATTGTCGAGGATAATCCCCTCTTATCTAATCCAACTAACTTAACTTCAATCTGTAACAACTATACTCAAAACTCACCCCAAACCATTACCGATACCGACCCGGTTACCGGGGTCTCAATACCGGTTGCTGCAAATGCCTGTGACCCGACTAATGGTTGTTTTTATGACCAAAAAGCCTCAGGCTATAAAGATGTGGTCCAAATCTCCTTTTATCTGTCGCCCGGGATTAACCTCGGGACCGGTTCCCAAAATACCGTCGGCACAAATAACAGGGTTAATTTCTCAACTAAAGTAGAATTGCGCTAATATATAAATATGAACTTTAAACAGAAAAAGCCGGACCGGACAATTTTGTTCTATAAACTTAAAAGCAATCCAAAACTTGGCCAAAATTTGTCCGCTGAAAAGGGGCAAGCTTTAATAATTTTACTGATGATTATGCTGGTAGCCCTGACTGTTGGTTTGGCAATTACCCAGCGGTCAATCTCCGACTTGGCCCAGTCCAACCGCGAGGAACAATCAACCCGGGCATATTCCGCCGCCGAATCCGGAATTGAACAGGCTCTTCAAAACCCTTCAATTTCAGGTGCGCCGATCAGTTTAGGTAACCAGTCCACCACTACGGTTAGAATTTCCCCTGCGTTGCCGCATACCGGCAAGGCGCTTGAGTATCCGCCCATCGGCCGTGACACTGTCGCCCAATTCTGGCTGGCCGATCCTAATACCTTAACTTCGGTTTATCCATCCAATCAAAAAATTGACATATATTTTGGTTTAGCTACCCCAAACCCCGATGGCAGCTGCTGTTCAAATAACGCCACTGCCAACCCTGATACACCGGCGATTGAAATAAATATAATCTATTTAAACAGTGGTGATTACTCATCCACCCGGTACTTTTTTGATCCGTTATCCACCACCAGGCGGCTTAATAACAATTTTTATGATCCCTCAGATACCACCACCTGGCCGGGTTCAGATTGTCCGTCCAACGGTTTCCCCAGTTCCTCTGATGTTCCGATAAACACCTCAAATTCCCAAAACACCACTATAAAGGACCGCTATTTTAGATGTAAGGTAGCATTAACTACCCCATCAAGCCCTGTTATGATCAGAGCCAGAGTTTTATATAGCAATACTGCCCAGCCGATCGCCGTCGGGCCTGACGACAGCTGTACCCCCTCCCCCTGTTCTCTTCCTCAGCAGGCCACAATCTATACCTCAATCGGTTCCGCCGGCCAGGTCCAGCGGAAGCTCCAGGTTTTTAAACTGCAAAATGTGGTACCCCAGCTATTTGACTTCGCTATTTTCTCCGCTTCCAATATTACCAAGAACTGAGAGAAATGAAAATACTGCCCAAACACCAAGCTGGATTCTCTTTGATTGAGCCTATTCTGGTGATTATGGTCATAGGCTTTATTATTTTAACCCTTAATAACTTGCCGGGCGCTTTTGGTTTAATCGGTGACAGCCATTTCCAGTCAACCGCCAAAGATATTGCTTCCCAGGAGATAGAAGATGCCAGGTCTTCAGGCTATACCAATTTGGCCAATGGAATAAATTCTGTCAGTGACCCCAGAATGAGTTCTTTGTCCTCCGGTAACGCCACCTTAACAGTGGCAGATTGTCCAAGCAATATCTGTCAGAGCGGAGAGAAAATCAAAGAGGTAACTGCTGCTGTTTCCTGGACAGAAAACGGCGCAGCTAAAAGTTACCAGATAACTACATTGATAGCTAGCGGAGGGCTTAAATGAAATCCAAAGGGTTTACTCTGATTGAAGTTCTGGTTGCTATGGGTGTTTCCGTTATTGCAGGTATTTTAATACTCCAAATTTTTGTTGGAAATAACAACTTATTCTACGATCAGACATCAAGGATCAACCAGGGATCCGGCTTAAACAATATTTTAGCGACCGTCACCTCGGATATTAAAATGTCCTCAGCCGTCGCCTCCGGCTATCCTCCATCCTCGCCAACTGTTTTAAGCGGCCAAAACAATTTAGTTTTGCAGATACCGTCCATCGATTCCAGCCATAATACTATCCCAAACACTTACGATTATATTGTCATATCGCCCGACCCTGTCAACCCAAATATTTTAAGGCAGCAAATTTATCCCGACCCCCAAAGTTCACGAAATAGCGCCAATCTGGTGCTGGCAATAAACCTTAAACAGGTTAGTTTTAATTATCTGGATGACAATAACAACACTGTCTCACCAACCGCCGGCACAAAAATAAATATTACGGTAATCTTAAATTCCGAGCACACGTCTTTACCGCCGGCCTCAGCCAGCGCCAGGGTAAATTTAAGGAATGATTGAAATGAAATATCTGTCTAAACAAAACGGCCAAACTTTTGTATTGGCTTTAATCGCTTTAGGAGCAATAATTGTCACTACACTGCTGATAATCAGCGGTGCGTTTAGCTTTAGGGAAAATACCAGGTACAACTCAACGGCAGTAGAAGCCTTAAATTTAGCCGAAGCCGGTGTTGATAAGGCAGTTGCCTCCTTAAATGCCACCGGCGGGACATATAACGGCGAAACCGAAACGCCGCTTGGCCAGGGGACTTATTCGGTTAAGGTGACTACCCTAAACCAGACAACGGATATCATCCAGTCAACCGGTTATGTCCCGTCAAAAGCTAATGCCAAAGCCACCAGAACAGTAAAAATCCAGGTCTCCAGAGGAGCCGGGATCTCCTTTATTTACGCTGTCCAGTCAGGCGAAGGCGGACTGCAAATGAGTAACAACGCGGAGATTAATGGTTCAGTTTATTCAAATGGCAACATTGCCATGTCTAATAACGCCGTAATTACGGGGGATGCCTATGTTGCCGGAGGTATCCAGCCGACTGCCGACCAGTCATCCGACTGCTCGGGTTTAAACTGCAGTGATTTTATCTTTGGCAAAAACGTCAACGGCCAAAACCAGTTGGATGTTGCCC
>CAYTPB010000006.1:0-11754 GCA_964439785.1 uncultured Gammaproteobacteria bacterium | reverse complement strand
TATATAACTATGAAGATTTTAGTTATTATCGGTTCAATTAGGGAGGGCAGGAAGGGAGACAAGGTAGCCAAGGCAGTTTTTGATTTGACTCCCAAAAGTGACGAGGTTTCTTTTGAACTGGTGGATTTGAAAGATTATCCGATGCCAATTTATGCCGATCCGAGGCACCCCAGGATGGCTAACGGGGATTACCCTGATGAACACGCTACGGCCTGGTGTAAAAAAGTTGACGAGGCGGATGGTTATGTTATCGTTACTCCGGAATACAACCATGGTTATCCGGCATCTTTAAAAAATGCTTTGGATTATCCCTATACCCAATGGAACAATAAGGCGGTAGGATTTGTATCTTATGGGGGTTACCTGATGGGGGGGCGGGCGATTGAACAGTTAAGGCAGGTAGTGGCCGAGCTTCAGATGGCTGATATCAGGGAGTCTGTCAGCATCAGTAATTCGAGAGATTTTAACGAGCAGGGCAATTTAAATATTGAACCCTACAAGAAGTCCCTGGAAACCTTTTTTAAACAACTGATCTGGTGGACTAAGGCTTTGAAAAAAGCCAGAGAAGAAAATAAAGACTAAAAACTGATATACTGATCGTGTGTTAAAACAGCAAATTTTATCCGGTTTAATTACTTTTTTAGCTTTTTTTGTTTTGCTTTTTGCCTATACAAAACTGGCCGGCCCGATTCCTTTTACCATAGATAATGTTACCACAACCAAGGGCGCCGGGTTTAGTGTAACCGGTGAGGGGAAAGCGGAAATCAAGCCGGATCAGGCGACGGTAAACTTGGGTGTCCAGGTCCAGGGTTCCACAACTTCCGAGGTGCAGGACAAGATGAATAAAGCGATTAACGCGGTGACATCGGCCGTTAAACAACAGGGGATTGATCCAAAGGATATCCAAACAGCCCAGTACACAATAAACCCGACTTATGATTACTCCTCGGGATCCCAAAAAATTACCGGCTATTCGGGCAGCACCAATGTAGTCGTCAAGGTTAGGGATATAAATAAAGTGAATGCCGTGATCGATGCGGCCACCGCAAACGGCGCCAACCAGATTGGTTCACCCCAGTTTGGGAATGCCGATAAAAGTACGGCCGAAGACCAGGCCAGGGCGCTGGCAATTGCGGATGCCAAGAAAAAAGCCCAAGCGGCTGCCAGTGCAGCTGGATTTTCATTGGGGAAAATAATCAATTATTCGGAAACGGAAGGCGGCCAGCCCCGGCCGGTACCGCTTGTTATGGGGGGCGGTGCGGCTAATTCCGAAGCAACCCCTCCCACCCAGGTTGAGCCGGGCCAAAATGAAATTGATATGCAGGTGACCTTAACTTACGAGGTTAAATAACTTCTCACAATCTTCTTACCCAAAGTTGGTTTATTTATTTACCTGCCAAGGATATATTGAGTTTATGAATAATCTGTTGTCCTGGCTGCTTTTTGGATTGGTTATCGGTGTGGTAGCCAGCGTGATTGAGGACTCCCGTGAAAGAGGAGGAAATTTGGGGACAATCATGCTGGGAGTTCTGGGTGCGTTGATGGGAGGATTAACAGCCAATGTGGTTTTGGGGACAAATATATCGGTTTTTAATTTTGACACCTTTTCAATTGCGGTAATCGGTTCGCTTTTTATTATTTTTGTCCAGCGTTCTATTAAAAGGATGGAGGAATAAATGGTTGTTAAACACCAGCGGGTAGACAAGTCAAAAAGGGAAAAGCGGTTTAAAAGAATTTTTCAGGCTGCCCATTTAAACTGGGGAGCGGTGGACTGGGGGTCAATTTTATCAAACGCCATAGTGATGAGAGGGGATAAATATGGCACAAGGACTTACTGAGACAAAGGTGGAGTTGCCGCAATATTTAAGCCGGGCCCAGTTTAACTTTATTACCCAAAAGACCCCCAGAGAGTTTGTTAAATCCAGGCCGGGTCCGGGCGGGATCAGACTGGACTATGTTGAAGTGGGTTATGTGATTAATATTTTACACCAGGCTTTTGGCTGGGATTGGGATTTTCGGATTTTGGATCAGCAGGTGGGAAACAAACAGGTTTGGGTAAGGGGAGAGTTGTCAGTCAGACTCCGGGGCAGGGAGATTATTAAGGGCCAATTCGGGGGATCTGATATAAAGCTGAATAAAAGTGGAGCAGCGGTTAGCATAGCTGATGATTTAAAGGCGGCCGCCTCCGACTGTTTAAAAAAATGTGCATCATTGTTAGGGGTAGCTTCAGATGTGTACTGGAAAGAGCTGGATAATTTTAATGCAGCTTGAACTTTGGACAACTCTCAAAAATGTTAAAAAATTTTAGAGGAGGATTTTAGGAGAAAGAAACTACTCTAGAGTTGGGAGTTAAGATTTCTTAAATCATTAAAATCACTGTCTTTTATTTCCGGGTTAACAGAATTTAACTGGGTTTTTAAGTCTGTGGATTTATCAAAATTGTACTCTATGGGTGTCGGAGAAGGAGAAGGGGTGGGGGTTGGGGGAGCTAAGATTTGGACAGCGGCAAAGGGGGAAGCTAAACCACTAGAGGTGGTTTTGGTAAAAAGTGCCCAGGCTGAGATAATCACAGCAGCAATTACTACTAATATAATATGTAGATTACTTTTCATAATAATCTAGGGCCTGTTGGATTTTTAGTTTGGCTGTCATAACTTTTGTCTGGGTGGTGTTTAAGTCACTTTCCAAATTATTTATGCTGCCACTGACTCCGGATTGTAAATTTCCCGAAATTTGTGGGGTGTAATCCTGGATTTTTTGGTAGGCAACAGCTTCTTCGGCATAGGTTAGGTAATATTCCGCACTATCCAAGGGTGTGTTTAAGCCGCCAAAAGCGGCCGTGGCCTTATTAACATTTTGCCTCCTTTTTTCCTCATCTAAAATGGCTGCCATTTTATTTATATCGTTATCAAATTTTTGGCACTCACTTTGGTTTAAATCCCCCAACAGCTGGTCTGCTTTGGCAACCAATTCCTTTTTATGGGGATCGGAAATCCTGGCTAAGTTGTTCTCAAATTGGGACCGGGTTTCCTGATAAACGGCATTAGGATCGGTTCTGGCAAAGACAGTGGTGGGGAAAAGCAGGAATAAAATTAAGATTATTTGTGGCAGCATTTAACCATTATCCTAAAGTTTTAGACTAATGAAAAGATAAATGGTTGGTGCTATATTTGATATGTGTTAAATATTGAGCCGCCTGATTATAAATTTTGTCCTTTTTGTGGAGCTAAATTGGAGTTAAGAGAGGATTTGGAAAAACCAAGGATGGTATGTCCAAAGGATGGATGGGTTTACTATCCCCGGGTAGCGGCTTCAGCCTGCGCGGTTATCATAAGGGACGGAAAGATGTTATTGGTTAAGAGAAACAGGGATCCATATAAAGGAACTTGGACGTTTCCGGCCGGGTTTTTGGATTATGGCGAACACCCGAAGGAGACGGTGATCAGGGAAGTAAAAGAAGAAACAGGCTTGGATGTTGAGGATATTGAGTTGATGGATGTTCTGCAATCCGTCGATGATCCCCGCGAACCCGGGCACCTGCTATTTTTCTATAAGGTCCGGGTAGGTGATGATGAAATAAAAAATGGTGATATGGAGGAAAACTCTGATATAGAATGGTTTAATATATCAGATCCTCCTGAGATCGGTTGGGTCGCCCAAAAGCAGGTTCTAAAGCAGCTTCAAAAAGGGTAAATCCCTTACTTTTGGGTAAATTTTGGTTGCTGGAAATTGTAACTTGCTGACACAATTCTTACAGAGAATCGTGCGTAAACTTACAGAAAACTTGACAAAATTTTACAACTCTGTTATATTGCCGCCGAGTTACCGTTGAAGAGCTTTTTATTTTCCCCCAAAAAGCTCTTCAGGGGTTTTATTTATGAACCTGTCCCAATCCCAGCAGCCAATGAAGGAATTTTTCCAGCGGATAATTACCTACAGGAGCAGGAAACAGGATGTTTATCTGTTTGACAGGATTAAATGGTACTTACAGGAAGTTGTATCCCCAAAAGGTTTTTTGGTAACCAAGAGAAGCAAGTATTTTTTGGCATCGGTTTTGGATATATTTTTAGTTTTAGTGATTTTATTTAACGGCTTCTCAAGCGCCCAAAGATTGATTATTCCCCTGATTTCCCCTCTTTCACCTTTGACCGAAAGCAAGGGGGGGTATGAGGTGTTTGGTTTTGCGCCTTACTGGACTTTTAATAAACTGGACAATGTCAATTTTAATGTTTTAACCACCTTGTCTTATTTTGGGGTGGATGTCAACCCGGATGGAAGTTTAGACAAAGGCGGCCAGGGTTACCAGACATTTATCAGCGACCATGCCACAGATGTTTTTAAAAGGGCCCATTCAAACGGGACCCGGGTGGTTTTAACAATTACCCAAATGAATAACGATAAGATCCTGGCGCTAATGGACGACCCGAATGCCCAAAACCTGGCTATCAGCCAGGCGGTGGAATCGGTTAAGGACCGCGGGATTGACGGAATTAACGTTGATTTTGAATATTCGGGCGACCCCGGCCAGGAATACAGGGATAAATTCAGCAACTTTGTTAAAAATCTGACGGATAGGATGCATACCAGTATCCCCCAGTCGAGGGTGACTGTTTCGGTTTATGCAACGGCGGTTAAGGAGCCCAAAATTTACGACATTGCCGCGCTGTCCAAAAATGCCGACGGAATTTTTATGATGGCCTATGATTTTGCGGTAGCCGGTTCGCAAAACGCCATGCCGACCGATCCTTTGTATGGGTATTCGTCGGGCCAGTACTGGTATGATATTTCAACTGCAGTGAACGACTTTTTAAAAGTGATGCCTCCAAACAAGCTGGTTTTGGGTGTCCCCTATTACGGGTACAATTATATGGTGGATTCGCCGGATATAAAGGCTCCGACCTATCCCTGGTACGGCCAGGCCCAGATGTATACTGAAGCTACAAATGAAATTGCTCCCAATATGGCCAATATCAGCGGCTATAAAACCGGCTGGGACCCGGCGGGTGAAGTGGGTTGGAAAGCTTACCAGGTAGCTGACAGCGGTGTCTGGAGAATGATCTTTTTAGATGACCCAAAATCCCTGAGTATGAAATATGACTTTGCCAAAAGTAAAAATCTGGCCGGGGTTGGGATTTGGGCTCTGGGTTTTGACGGCGGAAAGGCTGACCTCTGGAACGTTTTGGCTTCGGAATTCGGCCAGAAAACGGCTGACGCATCGGTTGTAAATAAGGTGATTGGGACGGTCTATGCGGAGAACTAGCAAACCCGGAGCACAAATATCGAGATACGAAAGTTTGATATTTGGAAATTTGGATTTGTTTCGAGTTTCAGATTTAGGATTTCGAGATTAAAATGAGATATATTTTTGAAGAAACGAAGAAAGCATTTTTGGGACGGTGGAAGGTATTTGCGATAAGTTTTGGTCTGGTCTTTTTGATGGCGGTGTTACCCATGTTGGGGTTAAAGATGTCAAAGCTGGCCAGCCCGGCCCCGGCCAGGGCGAATGTTTTTGATAAGATAGAGCCCAAACTTGAACAAAAAGATAACAACTTCCAGATTAAAAAACAGGGCAGTTTGGTCACTCAGACGTATGCATCGGGTGATTATGAAGCCGCCTCATCTTATGCGGTGATGAATTTTAATACGGGGGAGATTTTAGCCCAGAAAAATTTAGACCAGAGGCTGCCGATTGCTTCCCTGGCTAAGATTATGACGGCGGTGGTGGCACTGGATTTAGCTAAGCCTTCGGATTTGTTTACTGTCTCGGAAAAAGCCGCCACCATTGAACCCACCAGGATTGGTGTTGTCTCCGGCCAGAGGATGACTTTGGGGGAACTTTTAAACGGGGCGCTTTTAACATCCGCTAACGATGCGGCTGAAGTGATTGCCGAGGGCGTAAATGATGAATACGGGTCGGATGTGTTTGTAAAGGCCATGAATGCCAAAGCCCAATTTTTAGGATTAAAAAATACCCACTTTACCAACCCCCAGGGATTTGACGATCAAAACCCGTATTCTTCCAGCGGAGATTTGGCGGTTTTAGCCCATTACGCTTTATCAAACTATCCGGAAATTGCCGGCATTGTCAAAAAGGACTACCAGTTTTTACCGGCCGACCAAAACCATAAGCAGTTTGATTTATATAACTGGAACGGGTTGATTGGAGCTTACCCGGGGACTATCGGTGTAAAAATTGGCAACACCGATGCGGCCGGGTATACGAGCGTAGTTTTATCGGACAGGATAAACCCTAACAGCGGGCAGGATGCCAAAATGATGGTGGTTTTGCTCGGGGCGCCGGGAGTTTTACAAAGGGATATGTGGGCCAGCGAGCTGTTGGATTTAGGGTTTTCCCAGGAGGGATTTGAGCCGGTAAACCTGACGGAGCAGCAGTTGAAGGATAAATACTCCAGTTGGCAATACTGGGGGAATTAAGGTAAGCTTTTTGATAGGAGGCGATTAAAACTGTTTGGTGCATTGATAAAAAAACTGCTTGAGCTAATGGGTGTAAAGGCGGAACCGGCTTATGTTAAAGCCGGGTAACTCTTATATCTTCTACCATCCTTTGATTAATTCTTACATTTCTCTTCACTTTATCATATAATTGCAGGCTATCCTATAGCTGTTATGCAGCAGAAGTTGATGCACGGCTTGACCGGATAAAAAAATTATGAGCACACCGCACCATCTGACAGAAATCAGAAAAGAGCTGAAAAAGGAAGCTAAAAAATTTTTTAGAATAGATCCCTCCGATGTAGTTATCGGTTTTTTGGCTATTGTGGCTTTTTTGGTGTTTGTACCGGTTTTTACCTATGTTTATTTTGCCAGAGATTTGCAGAGCCCGGATACAATCATGAACCGCAAAGACACTGGGGTAGTGCTTTTAGACGATAAGGATAGGCCGTTTTTTACTTTTTACCAGGCCAAATACAAAAATGTTGTTTCCTTATCGGATATTCCGGTGCTAGCCAGGGAGGCTGTTATTTCATCTGAAGATAAAACTTTTTACTCAAACCCCGGTTTTTCTATTAGCTCAATTATCAGGTCAGCGCTTGAGGATTTCCAGTCAGGGTCTTTATCTTATGGAGGTTCGACTATTACCCAGCAGCTGGTTAAAAATTCGCTTTTAGATTCCAATAAAAATTTTCTGAGGAAGTACCAGGAAATAGTATTGGCCTCAGAGCTGGGAAGAAGATATTCAAAAGACCAGATTTTGGAGATGTACTTAAACTCAGTTTATTTTGGCGAGGGGGCTTTTGGGATTGAACAGGCGGCCCAGACTTATTTCGGCAAGGATGCCAAGGATCTTGATTTGGCTGAAAGCGCGCTTTTGGCAGGGCTTCTGCCGGCGCCGTCGAAATATTCGCCACTATCAAACGACCCGGCCCAGGCCAAAATTAACCAGGAAATTATTCTGCAAAAAATGGCGGACCAGGGATTTATTACCCCTGATGAGAAGGTGAAAGCTTTAAACGAAAAGCTTTCCTACAAACCGGCTCAGGTTTTTAGTTATCAGGCCCCGGCTTTTGCCCTGATGGTGAAACAGGAGCTGATTGACAAGTTCGGTGAGGAGATGATTTCCCGCTCCGGTTTTCAGGTTAAGACCACGCTTGATTTGGACATGCAGATGGAGGCCCAGAAGGTAGTGGCTCATCAGGTAGCCAATCTAAAAGGTGATGGAGTTTCAAACGGCGCGGCAGTAATTTTAGATCCCAAAACCGGTGAGATTAAAGCACTGGTTGGGTCCATTGACTGGAATAATCCGGACTTTGGCAGGATTAATATGGCGGCAACGCCCAGACAACCGGGCTCATCCTTCAAACCGATTATTTATGCCGATGCGCTGGAGCAGAAGATGATTACACCTGAGACAGTCTTGCAGGATACGCCGACTACCTTTAACCAGTGTCCAAACCAGCCCCCTCCACTTGGTCCAAGCTGTATTTATAAGCCGGTGGATTATGATCACAGGTTCTGGGGACCGGTAACTGTCAGGCGGGCTTTGGCTAATTCGAGAAATGTCCCGGCAGTCCAGGTGATGCAGAAGGTAGGGGTGACAAGCGCTTTGGATATGGCCAAAAGGATGGGGGTGACATCTTTGGGTGATGATCCGTCCAAATACGGTTTGAGCCTGGTGCTGGGAGCAGGGGAAGTGCCTTTAGTGGAGATGACCGAGGTTTATGCGACTTTGGACAACCAGGGCCAGCGGATTACCCCGACAACTATAGAATCGATCAGCGATAAATATGGCGATAATGTCTATGCTTATTCGCCCTCCCCCGAACAGGTGGTATCTCCGGAAGTAGCCTATATTCTAACCTCAATCCTGTCCGATCCGACAGCCCGTCATGAGGAGTTTGGTACGGCGATTGACACAACGGACGGGGCGGCAGTTAAGACCGGAACTACCAATGACTTCAGGGATGCCTGGACACTGGGTTACACACCGGACTTGGCGGTCGGGGTTTGGGTGGGGAACGACGACAACCAACCAATGGATTCGGTGGCCGGATCATTGGGCGCGGCCCCGATTTTTAAAGATCTAATTGAAAAATACTCTCCCCAAAAGGCTGTATTTACTCCGCCTGGGGGATTAGATGCAGTTTGGGTTTGCCGGTCAAACGGGTTAAAGTTGAATGAGGCATCATCTTCGGGTGCAGTTAAGGAATACTTTTTACCCGGGACCGAGCCAACCGGTTATTGTAATAGCCCCAGGCCCTCGCCGGCGCCGTCAGGTTCCCCAGTGCCGGGCCAGCCACCTGCACCCCCAAATCCAACTCCTGCCCCAACTCCTCCACCCAACAATAACTCAGGTAATGGGAGTTCAACCACGACTACAACTACCTGTATAAATGGAGCTTGTACAACCACTGTGACACACTAGATACGAAAAACCCGGCACGTAGCCGGGATTCTCGTAAACTCACGTAAATGAGCTTCTAATTTATAGCAGAAGATTAATCTTCAGGTCAATCGGATCAAAGCGGGTCAAAGTAGGTCATGGTACAATGTAGGAGATGATTTACTTAGGCAGCGACCATAGGGGTTTTGAGTTGAAGGAGAGGTTGAAAAGGAGACTTTCGGATGAAGGGTATGAGGTGGCCGATTTAGGGGACGATCACCCTGATCCGAACGATGACTATGTCATCTTTGCCGAGAAAGTGGCTCGGGCAGTAGCTGAAGGGGGGGAGAGTGATAAAGGAATAATTCTTTGCGGTTCGGGGGCTGGGGTAGATATGGTGGCTAATAAGGTTGACGGTGTAAGATCGGCTTTGGTGTTTGATGTCCCGAGAGCTATCCAGGCCCGGGAGCATGAAGATGCCAATGTTTTAAGTTTACCTGCAGATACTTTAGATGAAGAAAGTGCCTGGGAGATAATTAAAGCCTTTTTAACCACTTCCTTTTCCGGGGAAGAAAGACACGAAAGGCGCCTGGAAGAGATGGAAGAGGTAGAAGAAACTCACCGATGACCCAGATTATTCCGGCAATTTTATCTTTGGATGAAGAGGACTACCGGGCAAAGCTCAGAGAAATTGAAGAGAGCGGGGATTTTACGAACGGGTGGCTGCATGTGGATTTAATGGACGGGGAGTTTGTTAAAAATGAATCGGTCGGTCCGGAGATTTTGGAAAAATATTCCACAGATTTAAGAGTGGAAGCCCATTTGATGGTGAAGGAGCCGCTGGGTTATCTGGATGAGTTAAAAAAGGGAGGAGCAAAAAGGATCATTTTCCATTTGGAAGTTGGGGACACCAAAGAGATAATTTCCCGGGTTAAATCCCAGGGGTTTGAGGTAGGTTTGGCTATAAACCCTGAGACCAAAGCCTCAGAGCTTGAGTCATACCTTAAATATTTGGATGCAGTTTTAATAATGAGCGTTCATCCCGGCGCCCAGGGTCAGAGGTTTCTTAAAGAATCCCTGGAAAAAGTTAAAGAGGTATCTCGACTGCGCTCCCAAAATAACTTAAACTTTTTAATAGGGATGGATGGAGGGGAAGATGAGGATGTGGCAAAGACTTCAGTTGAGGCAGGGGTGGATTATCTGGTAATCGGCTCCCATTTAATAGAAGGAAATATTGATGAAAATTTTGAAAAAATTGAGGAATCACTCGAAAACTCCTAAAGAAAAACGGGCCGAGTCAATTGAGCAGGTGGCAATTTTTGGCTACTCTGACGCGCTGGTCCGGGGGCACCTTTATAAGAGTGTTGAACAGGTGGGGATGAAGCTGGCCGAGGCGGGTTATACGGTGGTGGATGGCGGCGGGCCTGGAGTAATGAGGGCGGCGACAATCGGCGCCAAGATGGGCGGGGGAAGAGTAATCGCAGTGACGCTTCATCCCATGGATGATATAACCCATTTTAAGGGAAAGGATCCCCAAAACAATTTTGATGTGGAGATAAAAACCCACACTTATGTGGAAAGGACACTGACTTTGATGGAGCAGGGCCAGGTTTACCTGATTTTTAACGGGGGGACCGGGACAATTTCCGAGTTTGGGATGGCCTGGGGTTTGGCCAGGCTGTATTTTGGGCACCACAAACCTTTAGTCCTTTACGGCAGGTTCTGGAAAAATATTATTAAAGCGTTTAGGGAAAATATGCTGCTGCGGCCGGAGGAGCTGGAGGTGTTTAAGATTGTGGACTCACCGGATGAGGTGCTGGATGCGATTAAAGAGTTTGAGGAGGAGATTTTAGCCGGCAAACACCATGAGCATTTAAAGACTACCCGCAACGGCTACGCGCTTTAAGTTAAATTAAAGTGGATCAATAGCCGGTAGAGGGCTTAAAAGTAAGGCCTAAATCTGGTACCCTTAAGATATGTATTTAACTGCCGGGGATATTGGGGAGCTGGAGCTTAAAGCTAACTCGATCAGACAGGACATTATAAAAATGCTGCTTGAGGCGGGGTCAGGCCATAGCGCAGGACCTCTCGGGATGGCAGATGTATTTACTGCGCTTTATTTTAAAATCCTAAACCATGACCCCAAAAGACCTGACTGGCCCGAAAGGGACAGGCTGGTTTTATCCAACGGGCATATCTGCCCGGTGCTTTATGCCACGCTTGCCCATGCCGGGTATTTTCCTAAAGAGGAACTTTTGACTTTAAGGAAGTTAGGCTCAAGACTGCAGGGTCACCCCCACAGGACTTCTTTACCAGGACTGGAGACTACCTCAGGGCCGTTAGGTTCGGGGTTGTCGGAGGCCTGCGGTATGGCTTTGGCGGGGAGGATGGACGGCGCCAAATGGCGGGTTTACTGTTTAATCTCGGACGGCGAGCAGGATGAAGGAAATACCTGGGAAGCTGTCATGCTGGCCGGAAAATACCGGATCAGCAACCTGGTGGCAATTATGGATAGGAATAATATCCAGATTGACGGGTTTACTGAAGACGTGATGCCGCTTGATGATATTAAGGCTAAATACGAGGCATTTAACTGGTATGTAATTGAGATTGACGGGCATAATTTTGAGCAAATCACTTCAGCCTGTATGGAGGCCAAGACTATTTTCGAAAAACCCACTCTGATTATTGCCCGTACCATTCCCGGCAAGGGTGTTGATTTTATGGAGCATAAATTTGAGTGGCACGGTAAGCCCCCCAATGCCGAAGAGGCTAAAAAAGCTTTGGATGAACTCCGGACTCTCAAAGGAAAGATCAGGAGTGAACATCAATGATTGATCCAGCCCAAAATCTAAACCCAAAACTGTTTGATGAAGATGTTGAGCAGGTGCCATCGCGGGACGGGTTTGGGG
>CAYTPB010000005.1:0-12386 GCA_964439785.1 uncultured Gammaproteobacteria bacterium | reverse complement strand
AATGAATCGCTAAACGAGCGGTTAACACACGAACCCCCTACCGGGCATATATTTGATGGAGTACCTCGCACCCCATCTCAAGCTCAAATTGTTGCAGCCTGGGCAAATAAAACAGGCTTTCCTTTGCATATAATCGAATTGAAAGTGGGTGAAGAGGAGGTTATTGACCGTATTCAGAACCGGGAAGTTTGTCCGCAGTGCCAGGAATCATACCATTATAAAGTAAAACCAGCCTTACAAAAGGGGACGTGCGACAACGACGGCTCCAGATTAACAAAAAGACAAGATGATATTAGTAATCATGTTGGAAACAGATTAAAAGTGTTTAAAAAGGAGAAAGACGCTACCTTAGATGTGCTTGTTGCTAATGGAGCAATCCTTCATGAAGTGGATAGTAATGGAACAATTAAAGACACCTCGAGAAGTATTTTCAAGGAATTATCTCCGCTTTCTTTTGATGATCCAAAATTAGCTGAGAAATATTTTGAGCTGAGGGATGTTTGTACCGCATTAAATATAGATCATATGTTTATCTCCGGAGCTTGCAGTTATATATACAGGGGTAGAAGGCCATTAAAGGATCTGGATATATTAATCCCGGATTTAGGGAGGCTACAGCAGGTGGCAAAAGGATCATCAGAACAGGTTGAGTTGGTGGAAAGTTCATATGCCATGAGCCAATACTTAAATTTTTCCCAGGGTGTAGAGTTGGTTGCTGACCTAAAAGTTAAATTTACTGAAGGTGCTAAAACCAGAGTAATACCTTTTAATTTTACAGATTTAGACAGGAATTCCAGAACTGTCAGATTTTTAGGTGAAAGCTGTAAGATTATGTCCCCCGAATGGTTGATTATCCTTAAATTATGCTTAGGTCGGATGGGCAAGGATGATTTTGGGCATAACAAAAGTGACTATACCGATGCTTTTGATGTGTCTATAAGCCAGCCTGTGGATTTTAATAAAATAGACGCAATTTCTAAACAGCTGGGCGTAGAAAAAAGGGTTGACATGGGTCTGGAAATATTTAAACAAAGCGGACAGTAGATTTAGATTATACAACCCTTGTCACTAGGAAGATGAGTGAGACGCCGATGAGGGTCATAAAAATAGTCAGGTAGGATGAGTGGTGGGAATGGGCCTCGGGCAAAATATCCGATGATCCGATGTAAAGCAAAAATCCGGCAAAAAATCCCAAATATAGGACCAAAATATTATCGGGCAGAGAAAATAATAAAGTTGATGCGGCTCCCAAAACAGGAGCGATGGCGTCAAGGAATAAGAAAAAGAGGGCTTTTTTATTGGGATTTTTGTGAAACAAGACCAGAGAAACAGTGTTTAAACCGTCCGCGAAATCATGGGAGATAACAGCGATGGCTACTAAAATTCCCACCCCGGTTGACACCTGAAACCCTAAGCCGATTCCGACACCGTCTAAAAATGAGTGGCCGGTTAAAGCCAAAGCCGATAAAACTCCAACTGAGGGATGCTGGTGAGTCCCATACTCAATTTCATTGGAATGGTGGATTAGAAGAACCTTTTCCAAAATATGAAAGATTAAAAACCCGGCTACCAAAGCGATCATCGGTTTGATTGGGTCAATATTAAACTGGGCGACCAGCCGGAAAATTTCCGGAAAAATGTCAAATGAGACAACCCCCAAAAGCACCCCGGCAGTAAATCCTAAAATGGTGTGGAGCCTGTCTTTATACTTTAAGCTGACTAATCCTCCCAGGAAGGTTGAGATAAAAGTAAAGATGCTCAAGATTATAGCCATGTTAGTAGTTTAATACAGGCTGGGAAATAATCCAAAGGCTAACAATGGTGTAGCCGATCATCAAGACCAGCATGGGGTATTGGGAGAGGATGGCTTTTTTCCTTTCATACAGCATCATGGCTTCCCGGTGCGAAACCCAAACGGCGATGATATGCCCAATGACAATTAAGCAAATCTCAGCCATCCAGTAAATTACAAAATTAATAAAATTGGATGAAATGGTGTAGCTGGCTGTCCCGAACAGGTTCCAGCCCATGCCCAGGGGATCTGAGATCAGATAAATAATCCTTTGGCCGTCAACCAAAAGAAGCGAGGTGAAGTGGGCCAGCTCATAAACTACGGCGATCGGGATAATCGATAAAATGAAATGGGACCAGGCCCGTTCGGCCATTATCTTGCTGACTGAAAAATAAACCAAAATAAAGGCTCCGTAAAAAAGCAAAAAGGTAACTGTCTCCAGGAGAGGGATACTGATGACGTTATTGGGGTCTAAGGTAATTAAGATCTTAAAATAAGTGTAGGTGGCCTTAAAGCCGTCAAAGCTGACTCCGGCTAACATCAGTAAAATAAAACAGGCCTGGGAGACGGATAGTCCTTCCCTGCCGAGCAGGCCAACCCCATATTTTCTTAACTTTAACTGGCCGTCTTTGGCATAAAGCGGCGCAAACCGGCCCAAAAAGTAATAGATATTGGAGAAAAACTCGCCGTTTTTAATCCAATCCTCAAACCCAAAGATTATCATTCCCAAAAAAGTGATAACTGAGTAAAAAAGAAGGATTATTCCCAAAGTTTTAGGGACGGCGGCGGCGCTTGAGATATTCTCAAACCACAAAAAGCCAAATAAAAATAAAACGGCCGGCCAGCTCTGCCAGGAGGATGGGTATGTAATTATGGATTTACCTTTCCAAAAGAGCTCCAGCAGGTTTTTCCAGGGGTTTAGGATACTCCAGGCGTTGCCGGCCAGGGCGCTGACAAAAGTTAAGCCAACGGTCCAGGTAATCCAGACAAAAATCGGGGCAAAATTGTAGACCGGATTCTCATTTCCAAAAAAGGCCGAGATAAGGGTTAAAATAAAAAGGGCAGTGAATAAAACCTTTAAAATTAAGCTTAAACCGGACAGTTTTTGGGTGGAAATTACATTTTTTGACAGCTCTTCCGGATCTTTGCCCGCTTCCCTGGAAAAAATGGCCAGCAAAATAAAAGAGATTAAAACTGCGAAGCTGGCGGCTAAGAGGATCCAGCCAAAAGGGACCGGCAGGTCAATCCTTTGGCCAAAACCGTGGGCGTATATTGGTGCAGGAGTGAAGAATAACGAATAAAGAATAATGAACAAAAAAAATGAAAATTTTCTCATGGAGAAACTAAAATGTCACCTAAATTAATACCCGGTTTAGAATCATCAATTTCTATGGCCGAGCTGCTAGACTGCGGGTTATTAATGGCGGGATGGAATTCCATCGCCCAGTTGCCGGCTTGGTTAAATGTTTCGGAAAATTTATTATCACCTGTTCTAACATCCTGATGGACTTCGTTTTGGCCGTTATGAAAATGAACCTGGCCGTCTCTGTCGACGTTTATATCAAAATTAACTGTCTCCCCAACTTTGGTATTGACAGCCAAGGGAAGGGCGGGACTAATCTGGCTGTTTTGGACGCTCATTTTGTAGGTTTGGGGCTGAGCGGAAGTTTGGGGGGTGGAGTTGGAATTTGGGTTACCGGCAGACATTCTCATCCCTAAAAAAACCAGGATAATAATAAGGACAGCTCCCAGGATCAACCAGTAGCTTTTTGGCATAGGGTATAATATACCCCGTGTCAAAATTTTTAGCAACTTTGGGGATCTTACTTTTCGGCCTCTTTTTATTACCCCAACCCAAAGCTTTGGCCCATCTTTTCGGCCAGCCGCCGTTTTTTAAAATTAACGGGGTCTATTCCAACCTTTATCCCGTCCCCTTAACCTCGCTTTACAATTTTAACCTGCCCCAGGACCAGTCCCCTGAGAGTTATTTAGTCAACCAGCCGATTAATTTTGAATTTGATATCAGCAGGCTGCCAGCCCCGCCGGACGTGGTTAAAAAGACCCAGTTTACCTGGGATTTTGGGGATGGCAGTAAGGCAACCGGCTTAAAAAATTCCCATACTTATACTAAAATCGGCTCATATTTTTTGACAGTTGACGCCTATGACGGCACCACCCCAAAACCCCAGATTTTAGAGTCGGTTTTGGTTAATATTTTACCAAACAGCCAATACCAGCTGCCAAAGGCGGTCATCAAAGTGAATGGACAGGGCACAACCGACCCTTTAACCGATATTAAAATTTTTCCGTTTGACCAGAATCTTCAGCTTGACGGCACCTCCTCTACTGCCCCATCCAGCCGGATTGTGTCTTATTTTTGGGATTTTGGCGACCAGCAGTCGTCAACCGAGCCCTCCCCGACCCACTTTTTCTCCAAAAACCAAACCCAGGTTTTCCCGGTCCTCCGGGTAAAAGACGCTAATGGTTTTATCGCCGATTCCTATATTGAAGTGGAAAACCAGCAAAATGTAGCCATAAAGGGAAGCAACCCTTTGGACAGCCAAAAAGCGAATGCCCCCAAACAGGGTTTGGGGGCAAAGTCGGAAAGTCAGCTGCCGCATTTGATTATTGGGGCTTTGATTATTGGGGCTTTGTATTTTATGGCTCGTTGGTTTGCTCGGGCCCGCGGTCGCGGAAGGCATCAATAAACTGCTTAATTTTACCCTGGTCAACGCTGTTTAATTTTTCCGCCCTGCCCCAGGCTGTTAAGGTCAAGGGGTTGCCCATCCCAACTCTTGGAACCGCAATCAGTTTATGGCCGCCGTTTTGGCTAAAGCTGGCCTTAATCTGGTTTTTTAAGGGATCACAACTGCCGTTTCTAAAACTTTGAGGTAAATCCTGCAGGGTGGCAGAGGGAGAGGCGGTGGGAGCCGTGGCCATTGGCACGGCGGTTTGGGCAAAGGCGTCAGGGATTAGGTTAAAGCCGGTTTTTGCCGGTGCTTCACAATCATACCAGAAAATTACATATCCGTGCTCCTGGGAATGGACCAGATTTCCGTCAGGGAAAGGCACGTCATAAAAACCCTTGGAGACCCAGGTTGGATAATGGATACCAGAGGTGGGCGGATTGTACTTGTAGCTGATGGGCGAGCCTTCAGCGACGTGGGTCCGATCAGGTTCCAGCTCCGCTACCCCGGGCAGGGGTTGTGAGGATTCAACAAAAACCCAGGCTAAAACAGCCAGGGCTGCAATCGCTGCCCCCGCGATAATGAGATTTTTTTTATTCATTGGGAGAGGGCTGAATCGATTTTGCTCTTTAGGCCATCGTAGCTTGGGACACCTACGGAATACAATTTATTGTTTAAATAAAATGTGGGTGTGGCGTTGACACCGAGAGCATATCCGTCATTTATATCCTCATTAATTTTGTTTGAGAATTTGTTTGACTGGACATCTGATTGGAACTGGGACATATTTAAACCCATGCTTTGGGCATAGGTCTTAAAGATATTTAGGGGATTAGATACTTCGGCCCAGTCGTTTTGATGGTCGTAGAGGGCATCATGCATTGGCCAGTATTTTCCCTGGGCTCCGGCAGCCTCGGCCGCTTCGGCGGCAATTTGGGCATTTTTGTGTTGCGGCAGAGGGAAGTTCCTAAAAACAAAGTTAATTTTCCCGTCATAATTTCCCAAAATCTGCTTGATTATCGGATAAGCCTGGAAGCAGGATGGACACTCGTAATCCCCAAACTCAACCAGATTAACTTTGGCGCTCTGGGAGGCGGTCTGGTTGCTGTCGGGTTTGATTAAAAGTTGAGGATTAACCGGCTGGGTATTAGCCGGGGAGGCGGTGTTGGGAGAACTTTTCGAGAGGAAAAATATCCCTCCGGCCAAAACAATTAAAGTTACAGCACCTATGATTGATAAAACTTTTGTTTCCTGTTTCATTGTTACATAACCTTCTTTAGCGTTGTGACAAGAACTTTGTTCATCTTTTATTCCATTTCAGGGACAGTATCATGCACAAATTAATTAAGCTAAAGGCAGCCAAAGACAAAAGAGGAATGGAAACAAAGCCAAACCAGTCTATCTGTCTGGTTATGCATGATACACCTATAGTGCAAGGTGAGTAAACTTCGGGAATCACGGAATAGTAAAGCAGGTTGTGATAGAGGGCAATAAGCCAGCCTATGATGCTTAAGGGCAGAACATACTTTGGTAAATTTTTATCACCCAGTAAAATCCCAACGGTTAAAATAGGGACTAAAGAATACATGCAAATTCTCTGGTACCAGCATAAAACACAGGGCTGGAGGTGCTGGAGCTCACTAAAGTACAGACTGCCCAGGGTAGCGGCTACGGCCTGAACCAAAGCAATATAAAGAACGTTTTGTTTTAAAAATTTCATCTTAGTTAAACTGGTTTTGGGCTACGTCTACACCTTTTTCAAGGATGGTTTCCAGGGCGCTGACTGCCTTTTTAATCATAGATTTTACCTGGGAGCGTTCTTTAGGCAAAAACTCTTCCAGGACAAAATGCTCCGCCTCAAAGGAAACCCTTTTATGCTCCCCCGAAAAGGATTTGTCATTGCCTATTCCTAACCTGACTCTGACAAATTTATCGGTGCCGGTGTCGGTGATGATGGATTCAACCCCATGATGTCCTCCAGCTCCTCCACCCTGCCTTACCTTTAAATGGCCGAGCAACAAATCCAGTTCGTCATGGATTACCATAATATCCTCGGGTTCCACTTTGTAGAAATTTTTAAGGGCTGCTACGGCTTTGCCTGACTGGTTCATAAAGGTCAGAGGGCGGATCAGCAAAAGGTCAAGCGAGGGTTTGGAAATTTTGGCCTTAAATTTTTTTTCTTCCGAAAATTCGGGTGCTTTTAATTTTTTCCTGAACTCCTCCAAAACTTCAAAACCTAAATTATGCCTGGTATTGGCATATTTCTCTCCAGGATTTCCCAGGCCAACAATAATTTTCATTGCCATATTTTACACTAAAACAAGCTGATTTGCTCCTCCCCGTTAACTTCATCTTCTCCCCAGATTTTGACAGTGCCGTAGGTGTTGTCAAAACCCGGAATTATCGATAATTTTCCCTCCCTGACCCGGCTGATACCATCAGCCAGTTTTTCACCGGCCGCCATGGCGATTAATTCTATGGGAGTTTTGGTCAAAATCTTAAGTTCGGTGTCCAAAGTGGTAACTAACCTAAAGTACTCATCTTTAACCTTTTGGCTTGCTACAGTGCTCCCCATGGCCTCGGCTATAATTTCCTCCAGCTGGACCAGCATCCTAAACCCCGGCCTATCGGGGAAGGTCTCCGATTTTATAACTCCGCCCTCTTTTTTAAGTTTTAGATCCTCCTCCGACCTGGTAGCCAGATCCTCAACTCTTTGCAAAACCCCGACCGTTAGGGGCCTTTTGCAAACGGGACAGATTTTGCCTTTTTCCTTTAGCTCTGTTGGAGAATAAACCACCCCGCAGTTTCTATGGCCTGAGTAATGATACTTACCCTCCTCCGGAAAGAATTCAATAGTGCCAACAATGTTCTGGTTTTTGAGGGAGTCACGCAAGGAGGGAAAACTCGGATTGGCGCCAAAGATGGTTACTTCCCGGCCGATCCTGGGCAGGGAATGGGAATCGGAGAAGGACACAATGGACTTTTTATCCAGATTTTCCACCCGCCAGTTCATCTCCGGCTCGGAGGAGAGACCGGTTTCGATGCCAAAAATCCGGTCCGAGAACTCGCCAAAGCAATCCTCCAGCCGGTCATAACCCGAGTTTGACCCAAACAGGGCAAACCAGGGTGTCCAGATATGGGCCGGGATAATAACAATATTTGGGTCAACGCTCCAGGCCACCTCTGCCAGCTGTCTTGAGGACATGCCCAAAATGGGACGGCCGTCCGAGGCTAAATTCATCCCCTTTTTAGTTAAGGTTTCCGCCATTTTTGCGGCGGCATCCAAACTCGGGAACATTAAAATAATATGGATTCTGTAAACTTTGCCTCGTTCCGAGTAGATGCAGGCCACCTCGGTGGTAGGGATAAAGCGGGTATTGCCGTAAATATAGTTATCACTGCCCTCTTTTAGGACACTTTTTAGCTCGCTCAGCCAGAGAGGGTGGAGACAATCCCCTGTCCCCATTAAATCTATGCCTTTATACTGCGCCCATTTGGCCAGGTTAGGGATATTTAATTCCCTGGAGCAGGCCCGGGCAAACCTGGAATGAAGATGCAAATCAGCCACATACGCCATAAAAGGATTTTAGCACAGCTATTTCCTGAAAATTTTTATTGCTGTTTGTGATATTCTATCTCATAGTTGGGCAATATGCCTGAACGACAATCAATCAGTAGGAGAGATTTTTTAAAAGGTAGCGCAATAGTCGCCGGAGCATTTGCTTTTGAGCACCTTTATCAGCAGTCACCAATTCCCCAAATAGTTAGACCAAGCATTTTTAGGAGGCATTACATCCCTGTTCCCCCAAACCTTCCTCACGAGCTAAAACTTGGCGTGAGTTTTAGTGGTCCGGCCCAGAGAGAGATGAGAAAGAGTTTAGGATTACCTCATGAAATAGAAGACGTCGAGGTGGATTTTGTGGAGATAAGAGCGATGGGCTTCGATATTTTTAGACATTCGTCGCGTCTGGATATCGACCCCCAGGAAAATGAAGAATATTTAAAATTCCAGTTGGAAGAGGCTAAAGACGCAGAAAATATCGTTGATATTGGCGATAAACAATTTCCTTATCCCGATCGTTTTCCCCCGAGGAATTTACTGCACCTAAACCCTTTGTCAAAAGGTTACGAAAAAGGCTGTTTGGAAAAAATTAAGGAGAGCTCACAGCGGCTGGCTGAAAAAGCCTTTTTTGATTATGTTCATATCCTGCAACTTTCCAATGAACCGTTTAGCAGCTTTCCAGGCAATGATTTTATTCCGGCCCAAAGTAAAGACTTTATAGAAAAAATTAAGGAGATTTTAGAGCCACTGGAAAGGAAATACTTAATTACCGACAATTTATTTGATGACAACCCTCAACAAAGCTGGAGAAATGTGAGATCTTTGGACCCGGATTATTTTGGAATTAATATTTATACCCAGATGGGAATCAGGTACTACAATCCGGACGAAATAATTAAGGAGATTGACCGGCGTTTTCCTATAGAAAATGGCCAAACTACTATTCCTAATGGAATTGTTACCGAGGGCCAATTTTTGGGCTGGCCTATTAGTATTCCCCACTTTAGAACTTTTGGAGAAGAAGACCTGGAAAAGATTGGTATTTTCACCAGCGTTGACCGGGATAATGTCTTCTACATAGCTGTTCAAAGATTCCCCAGAGTTTTCCCTTGGGAGGTGGATAAAGCGCTCCTGCTTTCTAAAGTTGGCAAACCTCAGGCTTTAGAGGCAATTAAGTTTTTCCTCTGGCTGAGGGATGGCTGGAACGATGAGTTTAGAAAGAGGACTATTTCTTCCCCTGCTCCCGGTAC
The DNA here is from genome assembly GCA_964439785.1 of uncultured Gammaproteobacteria bacterium. Taxonomy (GTDB): domain Bacteria; phylum Patescibacteriota; class Microgenomatia; order Daviesbacterales; family UBA10151; genus CAYTPB01. Next base: position 3,095 of record CAYTPB010000005.1, on the reverse strand, counting down.
ATCTCAATTAGTTCTTTCACGGTAGTGGCATCCTCGGCACGCTTGTCCGCTCCCCTAAATTTGACCAGCCTGGGAAACCTTAGGGCATAACCCGGCTCGTCTCCCTTTTTCCCGGCGGTATGGACCGGAGACCGGGTAATCTCATCAGCTAAAACTTCTATAACAATCTCCGGTTTAATCCAGACGCTGGGCTGTAAAATGGCATTAACCCTGGCAGGTTTGTGTTCCACCCGGATTTTATCGGCCCGTTTATGGATTTCCCGCCACTCCTCATCAGTTAAACCCGTGCCAATTTTGGAAACGGTAACAAATTCATCCAGTTCCTTGTCATAAACTCCCACCAGGAGCGCCCCGGCCCCGAAAGAAGCCCGCTTCCCCCGGCCGTAAACGTAGCCTAAAATCACGCAATCAACCGTATCCCTAAGTTCACCAGCGCTGTGGCGTTTTTGCTTAACCCAGTTAAAATTTCTGGCCCCTGCTTCATAAAACGAATCCGGTTTTTTAACAATTAACCCTTCCAGACCCTTGGTTAAGGCATCATCAAACAGCTCCTGGATCCTTTTAACGTCTCCTGTTATCTCGCCCGGCTGGGCCACCAAAACCTCATCCCCATGGATCAGCTCTGTTAAGTGTTTTATCCGGTCTTTAACCGGTACACCCATTAAGGACTTGCCATTTAAGTACATAATGTCAAAAACCATGGCTTTTAAGGGTAAAGTCTTGGCCGCTTCCTCAATGCCGTATTTTCTACGCCTTTTGGTGGTTTCCTGGAAAGGTAAAAACTCTTCTGATTCTGGGTTAAATGCCAGGGCCTCGGAATCCAAAATAACCGATTTGGCTTTGACCTGCTTTTTAACCCCTTCCACGATGTCGGGAAACATGGGGGTGGTCTCTTCCAGGTTTCTGGAAAACAACCTGACATGGTCCCCGTTTTTGTGGATCTGGACCCTGAAGCCGTCATATTTATACTGAACATGGGCAGACTCGCCAAATTTTTGCAGTATTGCCTCGGGGTTGGGCAGCCTTTCGGCCAGCTGGGAGCGGATGGGGCGCCCGACTGTGACTTCCAGATCTTCAACAGCTTTTAGGCCTCCTTTCCAAAGCGTTTCACCAATCAGCCCTAAATCTGAGACCCGGTTATAGGCTCCTTCCAAAAGTTTTCTTTGCTTTTTATCCCCCAGTTTGCTTTGGGCGAAGGCGTCCAAAACCGTCGGGTCGCCGATCCCCAAGCGGGATGTCCCCAGGGGAATTCTGACTAAATGTTTGGCTTCAATCCCGGACATTTTTTCCAAGAGTCCGGAAAGTGTCGATATCTTTTTTTCAACTGTTCCCTTGCCGTTAGTTTTGGCAATTTCCATTAGCTTTCCGGAAACTTCGGCAACTGACAAATTATGGCTTTGGTGTTTTTTCCCTAAGTTTAAGGCCACCTTGCCCAGGTCCCCCATCCGGCCATAGTCTTTGGCAACTTCTTCAAGCTCTACGCCGTACGCTCTGGCTATGGCTTTGGCGACACTCTTTTCGGCCATGCCAATTTCAATAGGTTCATAAAAGGGCGCTACCCGGCCCTGGATTAAGTAAGAAACTTTGGCGATATCTTTTGCGTCAACTTTGGAAAAGAGGTCAGATAAAATACCAATTAAAGACAGTCGGGATGAGGTTTCCTCCAGCTTTTCAAAATACTCCGCTAAATCTTTAAAGCTCATGGGAAGATTTTATATTTATTCCAGGTCTGTGGCAACATACATGGCTTTTTTGGTATTGCCGACTTTTTTAACCAGGCCTTTTTTCTTTAAGAATTTAATCTCGCGCAAAACCGTGTCGTCCGAGAAATCGGGGAAGATTTTTCTGAAATCCTTATTGAGCATCTGCTTGTGCCGGTGGAGGTAATCCATGATAATGACCTGGCGCTCGGTTAAATTGACAACTTCGCCGATGGCGTCCTTGGCCTTGGAATCGGCTGAAACTTTTTTGATTAAATCCCTTAATTTATTCATCTCGATGGCCGCCCCAAAACAGTAAAACTCCACCCAGGGGGTTAAATCCCTTTCAAAGTTGTCAATCACTTCCAGGTTGCAGACGGACTGCAAAATAGTGTGGTAATCCTTTAGATTTTCATCAAAAAACTCTTCCAGGGATAAAAAATCCTTCACGGAAAAGTTGCCCAGTTTTAGGATTAAATTGGAGAACATCCTGGCTACCTGGTTGGTGCCGGTGGCAAAGGGGTGGATCCTATAAATTTCTACCTGGGCGAGGGCGGCCCTGATAACCGGATGAGTTTCCCTTGAGTCTTCCGAGTTTAGCCAGTTGATTAAATCCTCCACCAGATACGGGACTTCGGCTGCAGGCGGCGGAGTGTAGCTTATTTCGCCGGTATCGGCGTTTCTGACAATTACCTGCTTTACCCGGAAATTGGAGCCGGCTGCCTCGGGCAGGATATTTTTGGTGATTAATTTATGAAGATCCAGTAAAATCCCGGCCGAAAGGGTAAAGTCGCGGGCGTTTTTATTTTGGGAGATTTCATCAATATATTTTAAGGTGAACCTTAAATTTACAACCTCCTGGATATCCAGACTGCCGTCATCGGAAAACTTTCCATCCAGGATTTGGGAGATTTCATCCTCGGTTAACCTGTTCCCCTCAAGCCTGGAGTTAAAAAAGATGGTCCTCTCCTGGGATTCCCGTTTGATTTTATTTTCCCAGATTTGGCTCAAATGGTAGCTTAAAATTATCTCTTTGGCCGCTTCGCAGACGGCAATATTTTTTAAGACGGAGTTGGTGATGGTGAAATTGGGCAAAAACACCCTTTAATTATCGCATAATTACCGCAAACATGTTGCCTTATAAATTTTGCTATACTGGGGTTGTGGCCAAAAAGAATAAGAACAAACGTTTCCATCAGGAGCTGGCTACCCAGCTTGTCACTTTATCCACCTCGGGATTTGGGCTGGTGGCGGCCCTGGCCTGGAACCAGGCCATCCAGGAGTTTGTTGACCAGTTAATTGTGCCCCGGATCCCCGGTGCCGGTGTTTTTTCCAAGTTAATTTATGCAATTTTAGTGACAGCTTTGGCAGTTTTGGTTACTTTCCAGCTATCCC
>CAYTPB010000004.1:0-12884 GCA_964439785.1 uncultured Gammaproteobacteria bacterium | reverse complement strand
GGATTAAGGATGCCGAATCTTTTAAATTTTGCCTGATGCTGAAAGCCCCTAAAGATAAACTCACCAGCGGAAAAACCAAAGCGTAAGCAATCAATCCCAAAATTAATAAAAACACTGCCCTTTCTTTAATTTTTCTTTTGGGTGCTTCCCTGCTTACCTTTTTTTCCCAATCCTTATGTAACTCCTCCTCTTCTTCATCCCCCCCTCCACTCTCCTCCGTCTTCTCCTCCATCGCTTCCGGAAACTCTCTTTGCCAGTGTTTTGCTTCCCTCTCCAACTCCTCCATCCTAAGCTTTGGCACCAGGTTTTGGTTTTCCTTAAAAAAGTTCATGGTATTTTTTAAAGCTTTCACAATCCCCACCTTTGGCCTCCAAGACAGCTCCTTGTAGGTTTTCTTTAAGTTGGGAGTTAACCAGGGCGGGATTGGGGTAGGCTCAAACCCCCTCTCTTCATACCAAAGCGGATCCAGCAAAATTTGCTTAACCTCAGTCACCTGAATCGGCTCAAGCAAAGCCCCGTCGTAAATTTTCTGGGCCGTCGAGCCGTAGAACATGCTCTTTATTAGTAAATCAACCGCATCATCAATATAGAGCGCCCGAGTGCTAAAGTCCAAAGAGGTGTGTTCTTTTTGCAGCTCATTAAGCAATGCCGCCTGAATTAGCCTTATTACCGGCTCATCCTCCTCAAAATGCATTCTCGGACCATAAACCGGTGCCAACCTTACAATCCTGGCATTAAGATGGTTTTCTTTGGCATATTTAGCTAAATTGATCTCAGCCGACCTCAAGGTCTCTAAAAAACTTGGCAAATCGCTATCATAAAGCTTAATCGATGAACCTAAAACAATTTTAGGTTTATTCTCCTTCACAAATTTCAGGAAATTGTCTATCCCCTGGTGAAAAAGCTTTTGCCTCTTTAAAAAAAAGCTGCCTGCATGGGGACAATCAGCCACAAAAAAAGCATAATCAAGCCTGGGTAAATCAAAATTTAGAGGCAAATCTATTGATTGCGAAATTAAATGGAACTTTTTATTGTCCAAAGCATTTTTTAAAAACTCCTTCTTCCCGGTCGAAAAGTCATCAATACCAATTACCTGGATATTTTTTTCCAAAAGTCCATCAACTAAATGAGAACCTAAAAAACCGGCCGCACCCACTACCAAAGCTACGGGAACGTTTCGTGAAAGTAAAATGCGTGAATTTCTGTTGCTATCTTCCCCTAATTCAGCCACAAGTAAATGGTATCCCCAAACGTGAATAAGTTCAAGCCAGCTTATAAGCTCCCGCGGATAAAGTCCGCGGTATTTATGCATTTAAAGCTTAAACCTTTCAGGTTGCTTCCAGTCTTAAGAAGCTTTAACCTGACTTCGCCTTCACCACCAGGACTGATAGTCTGAGGTTCTGGCGGAGAGGTTATACGTATCAGAGTATCTAAATCGGAGAATTAGAAATTTACAAAGTATTCCCTAATTAAAGCAGTTAGGGTTCCTATCAGAAACCCTAAAGCTATACCAATTCCCAACCCAAGAAATAACTTTGGCCTTATGGTTGAGGTTGTATCTTGTCCGATGACGGTTACCGGAAAATTTAAAACTAAATAATCAGATGCATTATTCAATACGCTTTGAACTGATGTTTGGTCGGAAGAGCTGATAGACAGGCTAATTAAGAGCGGACCCGGCTTATAAGCTGTTAAAGAAGTTTTCTCCGAAACGCCCAGCTTGGAATTGACATTCTCCGACCTTATAACCGAAACTGCCTGGTCAGTTAATGAAATTTTTTGGGGCACATCTGTTTGTCCATACTCCATTTGAAATAGCCTGGTCTGCTGGTAGCTGGTTGGCTGGCTCAAAGAAAATAAAAATCCCAAGACTCCAAATATTACCAAACAAACTGCATAGATTAAAATATTTCTCTTAAGGAATTTTAAATATAGCCTGGATTCTCTCACTCTAGTATCCCCTATCAATTGCCTGGTTGGCCAGCTTATCGGCAATAAAATTTTGCGCCCTTGGTACCTGGGTGTAGCTCACCTGCCCCAGCTCTATTTCCAAACCTTTAACCTGGTCAAAAATCGGCTTTAGACCCGGATGTTTAACCTTATAGAATCCCGCCAATTGCTTCACAATCAACATTGAATCCGCCACTATCTTAATGTTATGTGGTGCTTTGTTGGAAAAATGATCTCTGACATATTCCAAGGCTTTTAGCACTCCGTTATATTCGGCTATATTATTTGTGGTTTTGCCGAGGGTATGGCCTTCCTGATGTAAAATCACTCCGTCAAGAGATCTGATTACATATCCATAAGATGCCAGTCCTGGATTACCCCGCGATGCACCGTCAGTGTTAATGATCAAATCCATAAGTTTTATGAGTTTTTGAAAACTGGATAGAGGATAAGGATTTGCAAAACTAAAATCAAGTACTCCGATATCCCTGTAATATAGGAGGATGCCACATACGAATAAAGGGGGATAAAGGTAAAATTTAAAATTCCGTTAACTATCAATCCAATCAGGTAAACCAAAAGCATCTGTTTATATCTCTTTAGTGAAACCAGAGTCCACATTAAAACAGATGAAACAAAATACGCCGGAAACCCCAGGGATAAGATCCTCAAAGAGCCAACCGAACCCCCAAAACCATTGCCGCCTGAGATAATTCTGATAATGACAGGGGAGAAGACCAGGGTAAAAATAACACCTAAAACTGAAATTCCCAGCATTATCAAAATTACCTTTTTTAAGTCCTTTATAAATCCCAGCTTATTTTCTGACAGCTTCCTTAGCATTAGAGGATAATAACCATTCATAATAAAGGTCGGTAAAACCAGTGCCGACTGAAAAACCTGATAAGACAAATTATAAACTCCCACCTCCGCAAAGCTTTTCACGGCTGTCAGGATGAAGCTATCCAACCTGAAATAAACTACATTTAAGACTAACGTCAGTGAAATTGGCCAGGCATTAACCAAAATATCCTTAATGTATTTAAAATCAAAAATAGGAGTAATACTTTTAACAAATTTTTTAACAAAAAATAAGGCAATCAGACCTGTTAACAACCATCCCAGCATATGGACTACTAAAAGTACCTGGATGGAAGTGTTTAGTCCAACCAAAACCAGTATAAAAATAACCGTTGGCACAGCATCTATAGATGAAGCGATTATTGAATAGTTGTATTTAAGTTTTGACTGGAAGATAGCATTTGATGTTACAAACAACCCATTCCCTAAAATTGCCAGACACCCGAAAATGACTGCCAAATCGAACTGAAAATTTCTGAATGGTAAGAAGGGGAGTATGATAATTGACAAAACAATCAAAAATAACGCCCAAATTATCCTCAAACCCAAAAGCTTCCGCCATTCCAGCTCTTCATTTCCGCCTAGCAACTCGGGTAAAACATAAGCATTAAATCCAAAGTCCTCAACCAGATAAAAAAATGCCAGGTAGGTGAGTGCTAAAGTAAAAATCCCGGTTCCGGCCTCTCCGTAATGGCGGGTTACCGCCCCTAAAATAATTATCGTCGAAAGGGAGGTTACGGCCTTACCCACTAACTGCCAAAGCGTCTGTTGTGAAACTTTCTTCAGGGAATCCACTTAAATTATCCTAACATACTTAATCCCCAAACCAGAAAAAGCAACCTTTGCCCCTGGGGCAGCGTTAAAAAATAATGGTCAAACAACCCCAAAAATAAAATGCTTCCCCAAATAAAAAGTAAAGTCTTATTAAAATTATTATCCCTCTTTTGCCAAAGTTTGAAAATTGGCCATCCAATCAAAAAACAAAACCCCAAGAAACCAACCACTCCGGTTTCAGACAACAACAACAAAAAAATGTTATGGACCGGCTGTAAAAACCGGCTGGTTCCGGCAATTAAATTGGACGTGGCAGTCTGGTTGATAAAATTATTTAATCCGATACCAAAAACAGGGGAGGCCTTAAAATCATTTATGGCAATTACCGCCAGCTCCTCCCGCCTTATGATCGACAGGTTGTCAAAGTTAAAAGCCGAGTTATACCTGATCCAAAGGATTGGCAGTAGAATGATAGCCGGAATAATCAAATACTTAATCTTCTTTCTAAGCCCCACTACCAACTCCAAAAAGAAAACAAATATAGCCGCCCTGGAAAAGGTCAATAAGGTAGTTACAGCGGTTAAACCCAGGGTTAAAAATCTCCATCCGCCTGAAACGCCCTCCTTTAATATCCAAAGCAAAGCCACCGATACCACCATAAAGGCCGCCAAAACATTGGGATGGGGGAATGTGGCATAAGGGCGTAAAAAAAGCACTCCCAGATAATTAAAAGTGGCAATAGCCGGAGTATTTAAACTGAAACTCCTTTCACCTAAAACCCAGATGTTTAAAGAATACCCCAGCATAAACTCAAAAATAGCTATCACCGATTCGTAAAAAACCGAAATGGAAATCCCCCAAAATAATAGTTTCTTAATTTTATTTAAGTTTTGAGAGGAGATATAAACCCCTAAAAGAAGAGCTGTTAATATATGAAAAAGCCCAACCAAACCGGCACCAATATTGGCAGCTAAAAACAAAGAGGGGAGTAAGGCTAAAAAAAATATTAGCCCTAAATTAACAGCCATCCAGTTAACCTTTGGCCTTTTTAAAATCCAGATAGAAATTAAAGCTAAAACCAGAAGGTCCCAAAAATAAAGAGTGGGGGATAAGTAATCAATTGGCAGGGAAAAAACCAGGGAAAATTGGGGCCAGAAATGTTTACCGAGCTGGGTGGGTAAAAATACCAGGCAAAAAAAGAAGATTATTTGTTCAAATCTCTTGAGAGTCATTTTAAAAATGACTCGGAAACACTCTGAGGGTCAGCCTGCCGGACAATCAGTCTTTGTTCTCCGGATCTTCTGAGTCTTTCTGAGTTTCCCCGCCATCCGGCCTGATTACTAAATGCCGCTCCAATCCCTCACCCATGCTCTCCGAACTTACCCCGTCAGTTTCCTGGATAGTCATATGGATAATCCTTCTCTGCCAGGAAGGCATTGGTTCAAGCTCCAACGGCTCATTATTTTCCTTAACTTCTTCAGCCCATCTCCTGGCCCGGTGTGCCAGCTCCTCTTCCTTGGTCCTTCTCCAACCAGATACATCAACAATCACCCTTTTAAACTCTTCCTCCTGCTTGGCCAAAATCTGGTTAACAATAAGCTGGAGCGCCGATAAGGTTTCACCCTGGTGGCCGATTAATTTTCCGGCATCATCTGTGTCAATCGTCACAAACACCCCGTCTTCTTTTTCATTCACCTCAAACGATCCCTCCAGGGAAAGTAAACTCAAAATATTTTCTAGGATTTCAGAGACCTTTTGTTCCACGACGTGAGGATTATGCCACGAATTCAGGATCTTTTCAAGGAGAGTTTTTTAACATGAGGTGTCATTCCACCCCAGCCTGAAATCATGTACTGTTGAACAATTCCAATAATAGTCATGGTATTCCAATAAACTGCTAAAGCAATTGGGAAGGTAAAGGCAAAGTACCCAATCATTAAAGGCATCATAATCCTCATTTGTGACTGGACTGCCGACATGGTATCTTCCGCCCCTTCTTTCTCCTTTTTTTCTTTCTTGGTATCGCTTGGATATTCCTTAATTGGTGGAATCGGTGTCATCATCGTAGCCTGTATAAACTGCAAACCGGCCGTGATTACCGGTACCATTAAAAGATAAATTCCGGCATGGCTAAAATCAGATGGTCTGGCTGCCAAATTTAATCCCAAAAAAGATAGATCAGGGGCTTTGGTAATATTCAAAGCCGAAGAGTACAAAAGCTGGTTCACTTTGGCTAAACCGCCGGAAGTATTAAACACTGTTAAAATAGCCTGGTATAGTGCTATCAGGACCGGAAACTGGATTAAGGTCGGCAAACATCCGGCCGCCGGATTAATACCATGCTCTTTGTATAAAGCCGTCTGAGCCACCGCCAAAGCCTGTTTATCGGTACCGTGCCTTTTCTTAAGTTCATCCAGTTTGGGTTTTAACTCCATCATCTTTCTCGATGACTTAAGTTGGGCTGACATAAACGGCCAGGTTATCCCCCTTATAAAAATAGTCAGGATAATTATGGAAAAACCCAGGGCTCCTGGAATCTGAACAAACTGCAGCCCATGCAAAATCACCACCAATAAATTAATGATTGGCCGGAAAAAAACCTCATTAAATAATACCCCTAAAGGTGAGAATGGATTCATCTGCAACTCCAGATTCTTTTAATCCCCAAGTTAAGACCCTTTAAGATGCCATACTTTTTTATGGCCTGTTTAGTATATTCCGAGCAGGTAGGGGAGTATTTGCAGGCGCCACCGGGGGCAAATACTGCCAACACGCCGTTATCAAACGAAAAATATTTTTGGTAAATCTCAATCAGCTGTATAAATATCTTTGACATTTTCTAATTCTTGGAATAAGTCTTCCTGCTTTGTATTTAATACCTCAGGTTTAGGCATAATAACCAAATTTAAATCTTTTCGCAACTTCTTATACACATTTTCCACCACCCTGGAAGTCAATCTTCTGGCCCTATTCCTTTTATTGGCTTTTCTAAATAATTGAGAGGATAAGGCAATCCCTACTTTTGGGTGAGGGTTATTACTAAAGCGGTACATTAATTTAAAATGCCCGGTATAAACTTTTTTACCGGATGCCACCCATTTAAATTTTTTTTTTAGGTTAAGCCGGCGGTCTTTCGAGAGCATTAAATAGTTAATTTCTTTCGCCCAACCAGCCTGCGCCTTTTTAAAACCTTTCGGCCGCCACTGGTAGCCATCCTGGCCATGAAGCCGTGTTTTTTAATCCTTTTTAATTTCTTTGGCTGGTATGTCCCAAAAACTGCCATGACAAGGAGTATAACAGAAGCTGATACATTTTTAAACAGTTTTACTATCTTTACCGGTTGATAACTTATCCACTAACATACATCCATGTCTCCTGAAAAGATCTGGCAAAAAATCTTAGACTCAATTAAAACCCAAATCTCTCCGGCTTATTTCAGAACTTTTTTTGGCCAAGCCATGCTTGGCCCCTCTATAGAAAACAAACTCACCATCCTAGTCTCATCCGCCTTCGTTAAAGGCGAAATCATTAGGCGATATGATCAAATAATTAAAGACATTGCCAAAGGTGTAGGTGTGGGAGACATTGAAATAAGTTATGAGATTGATTCATCAAAATTCCCCAAAAAAGCTCAAATTTCTGAAGAAGATGAGGAGGAATTCGAATTTGGCGTCCCCCAAGTCCCCAAAGTTAATACCGGTTTAAATCCCAAGTACAACCTGGAAAACTTTGTGGTTGGATTAACCAACAACCTGGCTTATGCCGCCGCCCAGGCCGTGGTCCAAAACCCGGGCATCTCCTACAACCCCTTATTTGTCTATGGCCAGTCCGGTGTCGGCAAAACCCATCTTATGCAAGCCATCGGCAACGAACTGTTAAGAAAAAACCCTCATTTAAAGCTGGTTTATGCCCCATCGGAAAGGTTTATGGTTGACATGGTTGATTCCATCCAAACCAAAAGGACGGCTGATTTTCGGCGGAAATACCGCTCCTGCGACATCTTGCTAATTGATGATATCCAGTTTATCGCCGGCAAGGATTCCACCCAGGAGGAATTTTTCCACACCTTTAATGAACTCCACTCCCGGACCGCCCAGATTGTTTTAACCTCTGACCGTCCACCCCATGAGATGCAAAAGCTGGAATCACGGCTTCTTTCCCGTTTCCAGGGCGGATTAATGGTTGACATCCAACTGCCTGATTTTGACACCCGGGTTGCCATCCTAAAAGCTAAATTAAAAGAAAGAAATGAAAGCCTGCCGGAAGAATGCCTAAGGCTGATTGCGGAAATGGTTGAATCAAACACCAGGGAACTGGAAGGAAGGCTGGTCCAAATTATCCAAACCATCAGACTAATGAATCTGGAGCCGACCGTGGAGAACGTCAGACAAATTTTAGGCAAATCCCAATCCCAAACACCAAACTCTCCACCTGATTCCAAAAAAGTTCTGAATACTGTTAGCAATTACTTCAGTGTTAAAATTTCCGACTTGACCGGCCCCCGACGCCAGAAAGAACTGGTTTTACCCAGGCAAATTGCCATGTACATCCTTTATGAGGACTGTAAAATCCCTCAGGAAAAAGTCGGCCAGATTTTGGGCGGCCGTGACCACACCACGGTTTTACACGGAGTTGAAAAAATAAGGGAAATTATTAAAAGAGATAGGGAAGTCCAGAGATTATTAATTGAAGTAAGACAATCAATAACATCAATATAGAATATATAATTAATTCTACCCAATTTTACATTCTAAATTTTAAATTACTTTTCCACTACTCCCACAGGAGTTATCCACCAACTTATCCACAAAAATTTACCACTTTTCAACACGAAACAAAAACGAAACTAAACGGCGCTTTTCTACTTTTCAACTTTTACACCTTCTCTATAAAAACTATTACTATTCTTAAAATTAAGAAATTGTCTCCCCTAAAAGTGGATAACATTAAGTAATGTATAATACAAAGAATGGATTTCAACTTTACAGTAATAGGGTTTATAGTTTTAGGATTGTTAATAGCATATTTATTAGGAAGATTACATTCAAGATCTTCAAAGATTTCACCGGATATCCCCCAGGATTTCATAGATTTATACAAAAGAGTGGATAACTTGCCGCTCCGGATTTTACAAACTATTCAAGGATCAATTAACCCCCAAAAAGGTAAAATGGCCGAGCTCTTAACTTATGCTGAACTCCGCTATGATTATGACCGGATTATCCCTTTAGGTTGGCCAATTGATTTTATTGGCATTAAAAATGGGGAGAGGATTGACTTCATAGAAGTTAAGTCAGGTGCCACTTCCATCTTGACAGATGAGGAAAAACACATTAAAAACCTAATACAGCAAGGAAGTGTTCATTTTAGATTAATCAAAGTATCTGAAGATGAGGTTTCCAGGTTTGTCTCCGCCCGGCACAGTGAAAGTTAGAGCATGAAAATAAAAATTAATCAGCAAGACCTGCTACCGGTTCTCCAATCTGTTTCGCGTTCCTGTGGTATTCGTGCCACCCTGCCGGTTTTAGCCAATATCCTGCTCCAAACTGAAAACGGCAAATTAAAACTTTCCGCCACCAACCTCGAACTGGGTGTAATTAAAATAGTTTCAGCCGAAGTTTTAGAAGAAGGGGATGTGACAGTTCCCTCCCGCACCTTTTTAGAAATTATTTCCTCGCTCCCGCCCGGAGAAATTAGTCTGGATGCGACTCCCGACCAGTTAAAAATTTCTGCCCATAAATTTAATGCCACCTTAAACGGCATCCCGGCCAACGAGTTTCCCACTATCCCGCTCTCGGAAACCCCCGGGGTTATGGTTGATGCTAATGTTCTAAAAGAAGCCCTGCCGGAAATCAGTTTCGCCGCCGCCGCCGATGAGGGACGGCCGGTTTTAACCGGTATCTTGACCGAAATTAAGAAAAAAACTCTCGAACTGGTGGCTACCGACGGTTTTAGGTTAGCCCATAAAACCACCGGCCTGGAAAATACCGAAACAGACTCCTTTAAAGCCTTAATCCCAAGAAGAACCCTGGAAGAAGTAGCCAGGCTGATTGCCGAAGAAGAGGAGGCTGATAAAATTGAAATCTCCACCTCGGAAAATCAAAACCAGATGATTTTTAAAATTAATCAGACTATCCTTTCCTCCCGATTAATTGAAGGCCAGTTTCCTTCCTGGGAAAAGATTATTCCCCAAACCTCGGTTAACCGGGCTGTTCTGGAAAGAGCTGATTTTTTAAAAGCCGTCAAACTGGCTTCTGTTTTTGCTAAAGACAGCGCCAATGTTGTTAAACTCTCCACTAATTCCAAATCAATCAAACTGACTTCCAAAACCAAGGAGCTTGGCGGCCAGGAGACCGATATTGAAGGGACAATCAAAGGGGAGGAGATAACGATTGCCTTTAACAGCAGATACTTAATTGATGCCCTATCCGCCGTGCCGTCTTCCCAGGTGATTATCGAATTTTCCGGAAATTTATCTCCGGCTTTAATTAAACCGATGGGGGAGCAGGGCCTGGAATACGTTATAATGCCGGTCCGTTTAAGCTAGACCCCCGAATAATCAATTGTTTTAAAATGAAACTGCATGTCTTTCCCTAAAGTCTTACTGCCGTCAAATTTAGCATCAGCCGGAATTATTAAGTTGTAGCCTTGCTGTAACCCAAAAGTTGTTTTAGGGGAGATTTTGAGGGTTTTTCGGTCCAAAGACAGCTGTAAATTTAACTCAACCGACGGTTCAATCCTCACCTTCAGCTCGGGAATGTTTTGGGCCGGCTGTGAAAAGGTTATCTGAATGGTTTGGGTGGGAAAAACCGTTGACCCGTTAAGCGGTGTGGGGGAAGTGGATAAAACCTCAACCCGGTCATTTTGTCCTGGCTGAGTGGTCACCTGGCTTTGGGAAGAGGAAATTTTAGGTACATTTGAAGAAGCGGACAAGCCAATTCTGGCTAATAAAATTAATAAAAGACCTAAAGCAGCCGCTATGGCAATTAAGACCTTCTTAAAATTCCCGGTCATTTCCTAAATTATATCACTGGGTGGGGGAGGGAGAAGGAGTCGCCGACTCGGAAGCCGACGGGCTTGGTGAGGCGTTAATGGTGGTGAAGTTTAAGGTGTAGGAATAATTCTGATCAGGGACATTAATTGTGACGCTGTATTGGGTATTGGGTTGGAAAGCCGGGTTTGGCAACAGTGTCACACTGTTTGAATCGAAAGTAGTGCTGTATTGGGTATCCGGCGAAACCTGGACCGCCGAAGACGAGCTGTCAAAATTTCGGTTAAAGGAAAATAAAACCGGGGAATTTAAGACCACATTAGTATCATTATTATTAGGGATGGTGGAACTGATGGCAAACCCCTGGGACTGTGCAGCCGAGCCAGATGAGCTAAAAAAGGCTGATTGGGAATCATTCGGCGAAGCGGATGATACAGGAATGGATATTTTCTGCTGGGAAACTTCCTTTTGGTGGGCCAGATAGCCGCTGAAAAATAGCATACCGATAAAAATAGCTACCAAAACTCCAAAAATTAAAAAAACTCTGGGCATTAAGGAAATTATACACTACTCACAGCTGGGGGGAATCGGGTTAAATTTTAAATTATTATTCCGAAAGTAGATGCTAACAGAATAACTTAAATAAATTTTGACAGGTAAATTACAAATCCCCTGATTGCTCAATCCCTGAGCCTTAAGCCACCCCAGCGCATCCTGTTCGGACTGATCCGTATTGGTGCTCCTTAGCTCAATCATAAAAACATCCGGAGATTTGACGTACTCTAAACCATAGGTATCGCTTTGGATTAAGGTCCCTGAAGCATTGCCCAGTAAACTGATCAATTTATTTCTAATACTCAAATCATTACTGGATAGCGGTTGAGGCGAAGTAATTCTTTGCAGGTCTTTCGGCAGAGTTCCGGGAGTGTAAGCAGATTGAGAGGCTCCCTGGGCTGTTAAGCTTAAATTAGGCGGGGGAGTAGCCAAAGCATTAGGTGTAATTGAAGCTGTAGGAACAGATAAGGGCGGTTTTTTATTACTTGGAGCAAAGTGAGAAGTTAAAAAGATTAGGCCTATTATGATTGAGGCTATAAAAATAATAACAATTATAACTTTGATCATTTTAGTTATTGGGCGCAGGCCCAATAGGCAAAACTGCCACCCAATACAATATTCTTGTAGCTGACAGCATTACCCGGCTGGCTATGCCACTCCACATCTCCGTGATCATACTGCCCGTTCCTGCCGCGGCCCATCTGAAACAACCCGAAAGCTCCGGCCGGATCTTTTGCATACGGGTTATAAGCGTTCGGGTTATAACTGCTCTCACATGGTACCACTGAGTAATACCAGAAATTGGCATTCCCTGGATCAATCTGCTGTAAAATCTGAAACAGGCCGTCTTTGCTGAAATTGCAGTTCGGGTCGCCAAAGTTGCCGATCGGGTTGCCCAAACTATACCTCCCATTGCAATTACCGCTGGTTGCAGCCGGATTACCTACCTGGGTTGTCACTGTGTTGGACGTTCCACTGCTGGCGGGATTGACTGTGGAGTTGGGATTTCCTGGATTACTGGGTGCATTATTACCCCCGCTGTTGGAACCGGAGGAAGAGTTATTTAGGGAAGAACATGAAGCTTTGGTACTCTGACAGCCGCTCTGGTCAATATCATTACACCATTTAGTTAAAAGCTGTCCCTGGGTACAACCGGATGCGTGAAATCCATTGCTGTTTAAAAGATTGGTGATACTCCCCAAAAGCCCCACTCCCTTGCTACTTAAAATACAGGTCTGGTCGCCGCCCGGCATAGAACTTGGCAAGCTGTTACCTCCCGGATCGGTGCAACTTCCGCCCGAACTTGACCCGGAAGAGTTAGTGCCGCCGCTACTCTGATTGCCTCCGCTAGAACTGCTTTGGCAGGCAACGTTGGCCGGAGCAGCACAGTTGTAATCACACCAGGGCTGATCGTACTGATTATTTGGGTCGCCGCTACCCGGAGCGCCCGTACTACCCTTTGTTGTATATACGTAGTGAGTGAAAGCAGTGTTCCGGCAGCCGTTGGAGGTATAAGCGCATTGATAATTATTGGTTGGAACTCCAATCCCCAGCTGGTTTGGCCGGTTGCAGGGAAAGGCTGTCCCTTCAGCCAAGACTTTATTTGGAAACACTGCTATAAAAGCTAAGCTAAGGAAAAAAAATAAAACGCTGGTGATTAAATACAGAGCAGTTCTCATCCATAAAAATCATATCACAAATTTTTTGTTATTTAGAGGGTTGATTAACTGTGGTAATGATTTTTCCAAAATTT
>CAYTPB010000003.1:0-15090 GCA_964439785.1 uncultured Gammaproteobacteria bacterium | reverse complement strand
TGCTTGAGGCAAATTATATCAATTATGGGATATTTAAAAAAGGGTATCAGGCAGTGTCGTCCCGTGAATTTTCATCGGCGGAAACGTTGGTTTGGGTAGAGGTGGCCGGTTTAACTACTTTAAGTCTGGCCTTTACTTCTTCTCTTGTCCGGGCGGGACCGAGGGCTTTTTCTTTCCTTAAAGATCTGAGCCAGCCTAAAAATCCATGTTTTTCGGGGATAGGGGAATTACCTGAAACGGGCCTAAAATCCTTTCCGGGAAATTCAATAATATTGTCTTGGGATATTTCGGCAGATTCTCCACTCATACTACATTCCGGGCATAAGGCCGCCCATGAGAGATTTCATCTCATCGGCTGCCACTTTTTGAGATTGCTTTAGCGCTTCATTTATAGCGTCAGTAATTTTTTCCATATCCTGCTCACCTGAAAGGGAGATCACTTTTTGGTCTGCAGTCATGACCACTGTCACGCCTTTGTGCTCCACAGTGATCTTAATGCCCGAGAGTTTTTTCTGAACTTCCATGGCCTGGTCCCTCATCTTTTTTAAATCCCCCAGCTGTTTCATTGAATCCATTAAGCCCATGAAAGAGATTGTACCACATTCTCCATCAAACTAATTACAGTCATCGGGCCTACACCTCCCTTGGGAGGGGTAATTTTAGAGGCTTTTTCTTTTACATTTTCAAAATCAACGTCGCTTAGAATCTCGCCGTTAACCTCCGAGGTGCCGACATCAATCACCACTGCCCCCCGCTTTACCCAATTTTCTTTCACCAGGTGGGGAGAGCCGGCGGCAGAGATTAAGATATCAGCTGTTTTGGCAATTTGCTCAGGGTTTTGAGTGCTTCTGCCTATAATATGAATCTTTCCGCCTAAAACGGTTAGCTCTCTGGCAATGGGTTTTCCAACCAGGTCGGATTTCCCTATCACCGCCACTTCTTTACCTTTAATCTCAATTCCTTCATCTTTAATCATTGATATCACTGCCTTGGCCGTGGCGGAAAGATATGGGCCGTTTGGGGTTAATCCGTCAATATCTTTCTGAGGATCAATCAGGTGGGGTAATCCTCTCCAGTTGTGGCCTTTTAAAAAGTTTTCCGGTATGGGGAGCTGGATCATGATGCCGTTAACTGAGCCGTCCTCATTTAACTGCCTGATTTTTTCAGCCACCTCATCAAAATTGTCATTTTCAGAAAATTTTAAGGGCTCAAAGTCTATTCCCAATCCGGCGGCCTTTTTTTGCTTAATATTAGTATATAAAACCGATGAGGGATCATCTCCTATTAGAATAGAAACCACCTTGGGAGTTTTCCCCAAGTTTTTTAATTTTTCTCTCAATTTTTCTTCATGCAAAGCCGCCAAAGCCCTGCCGTCAATTATATTGTCCACAAAGTGAGATTATACAGGATTTTAAGTTCAAATTCCCGGGACAGGATATTTTTTGGCAAACGAGGCCACTTCTTTCCGGATTTTAAGCAGGTTTTTATTTTTAGAGAGAGTCTTTTTGGCTTCCCTCAGGAAATCCCGCCTCTGGGATTGTTCTTTAGGCAGATCCAAACCCCTGATTTCCTCCAGTGAGCGTTTGATCCAGGAGGCTATTTTTTTCATCTCCCGCTCCTTCATGCCTCTTGAGGTTAAAGCCGGGGTCCCCAATCTGATTCCGGAGGGATAAAAGGGCGAAACCGGTTCTCCCGGGATGGTGTTTTTATTGACGGTGATGCCGGCAGTTTCCAGGGCGTATTGGGCCTGATAACCCATTCCATAGCCAAAAGATGTGAGAGAAAGCAAAATCAAATGAGTTTCTGATTTTGTTCCCAGCTCCTCCGCTAAAACTTTGGCATTTTTGGCTACCTGGGCAGCATATTTTTTAAAGGAAGGCCTGAGCGCTTCCTCCAATGAAACGGCAATGGCGGCCGTCTGGTGGTTATGGGGGCCGCCCTGAAGCCCGGGAATAATAGCATTTTCAATTTTATGGACGATATCGGGATCTTTCTTAAGCCCTCTCTTGGTCAGCATAATCATGGCACCCCTGGGTCCCCTTAAGGTTTTATGGGTGGTAGTGGTTATTAAATCAACCTCGTTGACTGGGGAAGGATGGACTCCGCCGACAATCAGCCCCGAAATATGGGAGGTATCAGCCACCAGCCAGGCACCAACCGAATCGGCAATCTTTCTAAACTTTTTAAAGTCCAAAACGTAGGGGTAAGCGGTGGTGCCGGCCCAGATTAACTTGGGTTTGTGCTTTTTGGCTAGCTCCCCAAGCTCTTTAAAATCAATTTTCCAGTCCGGCCCGACATGGTAGTTAACAGCTTTATAAAAAGTGGAAGAAAATGACAGCTTGGCGCCATGGGTTAGGTGTCCGCCCGAGTCAAGGGATAGCCCCATAACCACATCCCCGGGTTCACAGACAGCCATGGTAGCGGCAAAGTTGGCCGGGGAGCCGGAGTATGGCTGGACTGCGGCCCATTCCACCCCAAACAGTTTGCAGGCCAAAGAGCTGGCATAAGACTCGATCCGGTCAATAATCTCGTTGCCTCCATAATATCTTCGGCCGGGGAATCCTTCCGAGTATTTATTGGTTAAAATTGAACCCAGGGCTTTTAAAACGTCTTTTGAAACATAATTTTCCGACGGGATCATCTCCAGCCCGGTAACCTGGCGCTTTTTTTCCAAATTAATAAAATCAAAAACCTTTGATGCCATAACTTGGGCTATTGTTGACTGTTAACAGTTAAATTGTCAAGAGAAGAATGTGTAGCTAATTGGCAGAATCTGAGTTAAAAATTTCGGCGGCCAGTTTTATGACCTCATCGTCTGCCGCCAGCTCAACGTTTTGCAGCTCTTCCACTTTGACCGGGTGCTGGTCCAAAATACAGCCTACCTTTACTTTTTTACCTAAGACATCAGCTAAAACACTTTCCAGCAAATCCTTGTTCCTGGGGGCTTCCAAAATCCGCTGGTGAAAAGAGTAAGGCACTTTTAACATGACTAAATCCTGCTCTACCGAGTCCAGTTTGACTGTCCTGAGCATTGCCTCCAGGGAAAAATTATATGGCCTGATTGTTTCTAAGATGTAGTTCCACTTGTCCCTTAGGGTGAGCAGGTCATCTGAGGGAATCAACTGGACTTGGGGTCCTGTCAGCTCCGGTTTCTCAGGCCTTCGGCTCTGAGGCTTAGGCTCGAGGAGTGCGTCCTCAAGCTCTCCTACGCTGTTCCCCCTCGCTGCTGTAATTGTTGTTTCCCCAGCTCTCGATTCCAGATTCTGGCAGCTCTCAATGATGGCTATTTCAATTGGCAGGGTAGCGACCGGAGAAACTTTTAATTTTTCTGTAGCCTCAAGCAGGGAGTTAATTAGATTAATCAGCTGATCCTGGGAGAACTTTTGGGACAGTTCTGATAAAATTTGATATTTTTCCCCCGAATAGTTTTTTTTAGCGGGCTCATCAACTTTATGCTGGATTAAGAGCAAATTTCTGGAGATATCCATCAAAGAGTAAAGATATTCCTTTAGGTTTGTCCCCTTTTTTGCCTCATCATTGATTAAATTGAGGGCGCCTTTGCTATCTTTTTGGGAAATAAGTTCCAGAAGCTTGATGGAGGTTTCAAACTTACCGCCCTTTAAGCTTTCCTCAATTAAGGAAGCGGTGATTTTTTGACCCATAGAGGAAAACTGATCCAGCAATTTAATCCCGTCCCGGAAGCTTCCGTCGGCTTTTTTGATGATCAAAGACAGCGCCTCGTCCTCGATATCAATTTTTTCGCCTGCCACCACCCTTTTTAGGGCTTGCTCTAAGCTTTCAGAGGTGGCCCCGGAAAAATCCAGCCTGGTAACCCGGGATAAAATGGTGGCCGGGATTTTTTGGGGCTCAGTGGTAGCCAGGATAAAGATGACGTGGGCGGGCGGCTCCTCCAGGGTTTTTAAAAGGGCGTTAAAAGCCTCATTGGTTAACATATGGACCTCGTCGATAATGTAAACTTTTTTCTTTAAAGAGGATGGAGAAAGCTTAATCCGCTCACGCAATTCCCTGACATCATCAATCCCGCGGTTTGAGGCGGCGTCAATTTCAATCAGGTCCAAATTTGAGCCGTCGGCAATGGATTTACAGACTTCACAGTTATCCTCCCCGTCTTTTTCGCAGTTGATGATTTTGGCTAGTATTCTGGCGGTGGAGGTTTTACCCACCCCTCTCGGCCCGCAAAACAAATAGGCATGAGACAGCCGGTTTTGAGCTTTGGCATTTTTAAGAGTCTGAATAATGCTTTCCTGGCCCAAAACCTCAGACAGTTTTTGGGGCCGGTATTTTAAGTAAAGAACCATATCAGGGAGCTAGTCGTGATGAATGCCGAGCAGATGCTTCATCCCATGTTCGATTAGAATCCTCATCTCCTCCTCAACCGAGACGCCGTCCAAAGATGCGTCCTCTACTACCTGCGGGTAAGACAGTAAAATATCACCCAGCCGGAGAACCTTATCCGGCGAAGCAACAAAACCAACTCTCGGGATGTGTTGGAGGTTTGAAGGGGCATCTTCCAGGGCAAAGGTCAAAATATCGGTCGGGGCGTCAATTCCGCGGTATTTTTTGTTAAACTCATGGATTTTCCGCTTGCCGACAATATTAATGCCGATTTCTACTTTACCGCCGATGCGGTGGCTCTGGAGAATTTCCAGGACTGTCGACTGGATTGTCAGCTTATTGATCGGGTACCTGGAATCGGCAGAAATTATAACGTTGACCATTATTTTAAGAGTTTCTCCTTTACTATTTGACTAACCGTTGCCCCATCGGCCCTTTGGCCGACCTTACCCATGACTGCCCCTATAACCTTGCCCATGTCAGAGGGCTGAGTCGCTCCTAATTCAGTTATAGAGTCTTCAACCAGTTTAGTCAACTCCTCATTTGACATTTGTGCGGGCAGATAATCCTGTAATATTTTCATCTCGGATTCTTCTTTTTGTGATTGCTCTTCCCGGCCGCCGGAGCGGAAGGCCTCTGCGGCCTCTTTGCGCTTTTTAACTTCCCGCTGTACCACGGAAATTATGTCCTGATCCTCTAAATCAGAACCTTTGCTGATCCTGGCGTTTTGAATCTCTGATAAAAGGAGCCTTAAAGTTGAGACCTTAATCTCATCGCGGGCAAGCTGGGCAGCTTTCAAATCATCTTTAACTTTTTGTTCCATAAATTCATTTGTCATTCCCGATCCAATCGGGAATCTACAGTGGATCCCCGTGTCGAGCACGAGGATGACAGTGTGGGCTACTCCGCGAACCTTTTGGCTCTCATGATTTTCCGGCGTTTTTCGGCTAATCTTTCCTGGCGTTTTTCGGAATTTTTCTTATGGAACGCCAGTTCCCGGTATTCCTGAATAGCACCCTCCAGCAGAACTTTCTTTTGAAAAGCCCTAATTACCTTATCGGTCGAGTCCTTGGGACCCGCCTTAACAATAATTGACACAAAAATACACCTCCTTAAGCCCCATAATTGTAATAAACTTGGGAGATAATGGCAAGGATTTAAAGGGACTGGAGTTATTTTTCCAGTAAATGCTTTAAGGATCTGACATGGACCAGCAGTTTTTCCGCTTCCTCGTTCCTGGGCCTTTTTAGATTTATCTCTACCACTCCCTGAAGTTTGCTCTCCTTCATCACACCGATCCGATCGGCTAGCAAGACTGCCTCCCCCAGGGAATGGGACACCATAATAATAGTCAGCTTTTCCCTTTCCCAGATCTCCAGGAGATCCCGGTGCAGTTCATCTGTGGTAATCGGGTCAAGGGCGCTAAAGGGCTCATCCAAAAGCAGGACTTTAGGTGACATGGCCAGCGCCCGGGCAATCCCCACCCTTTGCCTCTGGCCGCCGGATAGTTCCCTGGGGTATTTTCTAAACATATAGGACAGATGAACCATCTCCAGATATTTCCTGGTCTCTTCCTTAACAATAATATTTTTATGCCCGACCATTTTTAGCCCAAACTCAACATTTTCCGAAACGCTCATCCAGGGAAAGAGGGCGCCGGACTGGAAAACCATCGAGATATTTGAGGGCTTGTCAATTTTGCCGGAGGTCGGATTTTCCAATCCGGCAATCAGCTTTAAAACTGTCGATTTACCACAGCCGGAGGGGCCGACCAGGCAGAAAAACTCCCCTTCCTCTACTTCCAGACTAAACTCCCTTAGGGCAATCTGACCTTTGGTATATGATTTTGAGACATTTTCCAAATTAACTATCATTCGAATTTATACCTCTCCGATAATTTTAAGAGTTTTTGCCAGACAAAGAAGTTAATCAGGGTGATGATTAAAAT
The DNA here is from genome assembly GCA_964439785.1 of uncultured Gammaproteobacteria bacterium. Taxonomy (GTDB): domain Bacteria; phylum Patescibacteriota; class Microgenomatia; order Daviesbacterales; family UBA10151; genus CAYTPB01. The sequence continues at coordinate 8,786 of CAYTPB010000003.1, read as the reverse complement.
TAAAACGGCAATGGAGGCGATAAAAAGCGAGGTATTTCCCTGCAGGCTGGAGTTAACCAGCAAGCTGCCTAGGCCGAACCGGTCTTCGGCCGCCGTTCCCCCGGGAATATAGTTGTGGATTACCTCGGCGATGATTAAAATGTTCCAGCCCTGAGCAAAGGCCAAAAGCGAACCGGTGACGATAAAAGGAAAAATTGAGGGCAGTGTGATATACCAGAGTTTTTTTAATCCTTTGGCCCGGAAGATTACCGAGGCTTCCTTAATATCCTGAGGGATAGTGCTCAAACCGCCAACCATTGAGAAGACCAAATTCCAGATCATAGCCATAAATAAAATAAAAACGGCTGCCCCCTCAAAGGAACCGATCCTAAAAAAAACCAAAACTATGACCGGGAAAAAAACCAGGACCGGGACCGATTCCAAAACATCAAAAAAAGGCAGTAAAACTTTTTCCACCCTGGGGGTAACCGTGATTAAAAGGGCTAAGGGGATGGAGAAAAACAGGGCAAAACAATAGGCAATCAAAAGCCGCTCCAGTGATGAGATGGTGGCTAAAATCAAATCCAAGAAAGACAGCTGGCTTAAACTGAGAGGCTTTTGGGGATAAATTGAATTAAAGATAAAGATTAAAACTAAAATAAGCAGCACCAAAACTACCGCTACGGAAGTCAGGTGTCTCCTTAAAGTGGTGGAATAAATCAGCCGGTGGTGATGATAAAAATGCCTGGGGGCAGCCATACATCCATTATGCTATACTTTTTCCGTGCTCTCAATTCCTCAAGCTATAATTTTGGGACTGATTCAGGGGGTGACAGAGCTTTTTCCTATCTCCTCTTTGGGCCACAGTGTTATTTTACCCGGACTTTTAGGCTGGCAGATTAACCAGAATGCTTCACAATTTTTAATCTTTTTGGTGGCCACCCACTTTGCTACAGCTTTGGTGCTGTTTTTATTTTTCTTAAAAGATTGGTTGAGAATCATTAAAGGCTTTTTTAGATCAATGGCAGAAAGAGAGGTTAAGGGTCCTGATGCTAAGCTGTTTTGGCTCCTGGTGGTGGGAACAATTCCTGCGGGAATTTTGGGGTTGTTATTTGAAAAGCAGTTTACAAAATTATTCGGAGATCCCAGGATTGTGGCTTTTTTTCTGGTCTTGAACGGTTTGCTGCTTTTCCTGGGCGAGGCGCTAAGGAAGAAAAGGGCTGAGACAAGCGAAGAAGGTTCCGATGAACGGATTTCCACTCTGTCCTGGATGCAGGCGGCTAAAGTGGGAACCATGCAGGCGATTGCCCTCTTTCCCGGCTTTTCCAGAACCGGTGCGGCTATGACCGGTTCACTGATCCAAGGACTTTCCCATGAAGATGCTGCCAGATTTGCCTTCCTTTTAGCTACGCCGGTAATTGGGGCTGCTTCCCTATTAAAGTTGCCCGAGCTTTTGGTGCCGGAGAATTCCGGTATGGTTTTACCAAGTTTGGCGGGTGCACTCTGTGCGGGGATAGCGGCATATCTGTCGGTTAAATTTTTAACCCAATACTTCCAGACCAAAAGTTTAAAGCCCTTTGCGGTTTATTGTTTAGTTGTGGGGTTACTCTCCAGCGGTATTTTCTTTTTGAGGTGAGGGTTTTTTAGAATTAAACCAGACATAGGCAAAACAGGCCAGCCCTAAAATTAAAGAGGCGATTCCGTGTTTATAATGAGATCTGACTACAGCCGGGTCGTGGCCGGGTAAGAAGGCGGGGAGAGAATTGGCGGGGGTAATAAAATAAACTATAGCCAGGATAATCAGCAAAACTCCCAAAATTGCAGCCAGGGTATTTAGGGCTTTCATGCTTTTAGTTTGCTACAGGAAAGGGTTGATGTCAAGTTTATCCTACTATAGTTTTTAAAAGATTAAGAGTTTTAGCTTGTCTTAGCGCGTGGCGGAGGTGCATTTTTGGCTCCTCTGCCTCAAACTGCTGCCTGGTTTTAGCATCCTGGATTTTATCAATTTCCTCTTTTAGCTCCTCATCGGAGATGGCCACATTTTCCATCCTGGCGATCTCGGTTAATCCAAGCTCCATCCTGACATTTTTTTCAGCCTGCTCCCTCCACTCACCCTTAATTCCCTCTAAAGTTTTATTCTGGTTTTTTAAGTAATCATCCAGCAAAAGCCCCATGTCCGCCACTCTCCTTTGGAGTGAAACCAGCATCCGGTTTAATTCATCCTGGACCAATATCTCCGGCACTTCAACACCGGTCATCTTCTCCACCTGCTGTAAGATAGCCTCTTCATAATCCAGTTCGGATTCGTTTTTAGCTTCATTTTCCAAATCCTGCCTGATTTTGGACTTTAGATCAGTTAAATTTTCCGCCCCAACAGCCTTGGCAAAGTTATCATCGGGGGCATTAGCGGGGGCTTGGGTCTGGTTAAAAGATAATGAACCGGTGGCGCCCTGGGACTGAGGGTTGCCTGAGGCTGCGGCCTGGGCGTTGGCGCCCTGCCTGGTCTTCCACCTGTTAAAAAGGTCGGTCACAATCTTTTCCACCTCTTCATCGGTGGTAGTTTTGGGGGCGGGACGGGAGACTTTGATGGATTTGTAGTCTCCGATACTGACTTTCGGCCGCTCGGTCACCCTGGCGTTAAAGACCAAAGGCTGACCCTTTGAGAATGAAACAACCTGGTACTGGGGATAGTCAATCGGGACAATGTCCGAGCCCTGGAGGGCTTCAATTAAGGCTTGCGGCATAACTTCCTTTAAGACTTCCTGCTGGAGGTTTTGGGCTATTTTCGGCTCAACCATGTCTACTGGCGCGGCACCCTTTCTAAAACCCGGCAGTTCAATATCCTGGGAAAGTTTTCCTAAAGTAGTATTCCATTTAGGCTCAATGTCAGCCCATGGTACGGTGACACTCACATCAACAATGGACTTGGGTTGCTTTGTAATAGTTTTGCTTACCATAACAGTGTAATTTAGCAGAACCTAAGCTCAAAATCAACGAGCAGAGATTAAAGACCGAATTTTTTAAGCAATGCCTCCTTTGTTTTCATAACCGAGCCGTCCACTAAACCACACTCCTGCTCAAGATCCTCAATATCGTGATAAAGCTTTTTTGCTAAATTCCTGGATTTAGTGTTCAATCCCGGAATTTTTCTGCCGCCATCGATTATTTCCTTTAAATCAGCCAAAGTTTGGATGCCGTTATCGGCCAATAGCTTATAGGTCCTATCCCTGAGCCTATGTGTGCTGGCTATTTCCCAGCCGAGTTCGGTGATAGGAACAGAACTGATCGAGCCGGATTCCCTGGAATTCATAAGGCGTATTTTACCTCAAAAAATAATATTTTTCTACCTATAGGCTGCTTTGATGAGGCTAAAACTTTTTAAGCAGTTCTTCCAAAGTTAGAAATTCGGTAACCGATTCCGGCCTTTTTTTCACTTCCAGCTTGCCGCCGGTTTTTTTAGAAACCACCACGCGGTAAGGGATACCAATTAAATCGGCATCATTGAATTTGGCCCCGGCGGAGACATCAACCCGGTCATCATACAAAACTTCCACCCCTTCCGCCTGCAGCAGTTTGTAATTTTTTTCGGCCTCTTCCTTAATTGCCTTATCCTCCAGATCAAGCCCGATTAAATGGACCTGGTACGGGGCAACACTCTCCGGCCAGATAATCCCCTTGTCGTCATGATAGACTTCAACAATTGTGCCCATCACCCGGGACGGGCCCCAGCCGTAACTGCCCATGAAGACCGGGATTTCCTTGCCCTGCTCATCTAAATATTTTAGACCCAAAGCTTCAGAGTATTTGGTTCCCAGGTGAAAGATATTTCCAACCTCAATTCCATTGCTGACCTTGACCGGACTGCCACAGCGGGGGCATTTATCCCCATCCTTTTGTTCGTTAATCTCCCTATTTTGGGCAAAATCACAATGGGTACAATGGATAATCTCATCCTCCCCCGAATCAATTAAGACCTGAAACTCATGGGAAAATTCCTTACTGAAGACTCCGCCTGATGACTCTACTACTAAAACTTCAAGCCCCACCCTGTCAAAGGCCTTGATGTAAGCTTTTTTACAGAGTTCATAGAACTCCTTGTGGTCCTCCCCGCCTAAATTAAAGGAGTAAAGGTCCTTCATTAAAAGCTCCCGCCCCCTGACCAGACCGAACCTGGCCCGGGGCTCATCCCTAAATTTGGTCTGGATCTGGTAGAGGTAAAGCGGCAGGTCCTTGTAGGATTTAATGGCTTTTGAGGCGATATCGGTAAAAACCTCCTCATGAGTGATAGCCAAACCTATGTCTGAGCCGGAGCGGTTTTTAAACTGATACATATTATCTTCTCCCAAAGTCTGCCAGCGGCCGGTTTTTTCCCATAGTTCCTTGGGTTGGAGGGATGACATCTGCATTTCCTGGCCGCCGATTACATCCATCTCTTCCCGGATCACCTGGCAAACCCGAGTTAAAACCCGCAGGCCTAAGGGCAAATAATTATAGACACCGGCCATGTGTTTCCTGATGAACCCGGCCTGCTCAAGTAGTTTGGCGTTGGCTGACTGTTCATCAGCTGGCGGCTGTCTTAAGGTTTTAGGAAAAAGCTGTGAATACCTCATACGGCTATTCTATCGTAAAGACGGATCAAAAATGAAGCTTTATGATTATTTTGGCTTAATCCCCGTTGGGAGACTTGCCATTGCCGCTGTTTGAGTGGTCCTGGCCGTTACCGCTACCGCTATTGCCATTTCCATGATTGTCGCTGTTTCCCTGGGAATTATTTTGGCTCTGTCCCGGGCCGTTTAATTTATCCTGGACCTGCTGCAGCTGATTGATGGTTTGGTCAATGTTTTGCGTGCTACTGGATGGGGATTGTGGCTGATTGTTTGATTGGGATTGTGGAATAGCCTGAGGAGTAGGGCTCGGGTTAGAAATTGTGGCGGATGTTCCGGTGACGGCTACGCTGGAGGATGACGGAGCCGGGCTTTGATTTGATCCGGCGGGGGTAGAAATAGGGCTGGAATAAACCGGCGTGTTGGATGAGGCTGGCGGGGCAGAAGATGTCTGTATAATTGGGGCTTGGGTAGAACTGCCTTGGGGAGTTTGATATGCCATCTGGGTTTTTACCTGCTCCAATTCCTGTTCATATTTGTTAATTGATTCAGAAAGCTGGGCTGCCAACTGCTGTTTCTGGGATGGGTCGGAAAGTTGATTAATCTGGCTGGCTGCCACATTGGCGGTGGTGACCAGCTCATTTAAAGTGGGGGATGCGTCCTTTCCTTCGGTTAACAGAACCCTTGATTCGCTAAACCTGGTGTCCGAAAGGTTAACCTCAAACATGGCTTTGGTATGGGGATTGACTGAGGCGATAGCTAAAATAATGTCTTCGAGCTTCCTTTTAACAGGATAGGTATTGTCCCCCGGGATAGCGTTTTGGGATACGAAAGCTAAAGCCGCCGGCGGAAAAAGGACAATCATCAGTACCAGAACGGTAATACTAATAATTTTTGTCATAATAACTAGTATGCTGGATAAGAATTATAGTTTCAAGCTTTGGATCCTCCCTAGAAGATTAACTTTTTAACATCAGAGATAGTAATCAGGACAAGTATGCCAATTAAGAGGGCAAAACCGATAGCCTGGGAATATTTTTCGACATTGATATGGACCTTTCTCCTGGTCACAGCCTCATATAATAAGAAAAACAGTCTCCCCCCGTCCATCGGCGGGATTGGCAGGACGTTGAAAAAGGCCAAACTTAAGGATAAAAGCCCCAGAAAGTAGAGGTAGTTCAAAACCGGTTCCGGGCCCTGGATTATCTCACCCAAAAGCGAAGTGATTCCAACCGGGCCGGCCACGGCACTGGAGACGGGGGCGGCGCTTTTTTGCTGGAAGGATTTGGAGATTAAGTTCCCCATCACATCAAACTGGTAGGCCATTAAGTTATAGCTGAAGATCGGGCCTGAGAAAATTTTCTGGACCGGTGAGGAAAAATTCAGTGTGGCGCTGTCAAAAGGCTCAAGCGCGATCCCCATGGCTCCCTGGCCCTGGGGCGGGTTGGTTCTGGGAACTAAGGTAACAGTTCTTTGTTGGGTTTTGTCGGGCAATGATAAAGTCAGCTGGACTTCCTTTCCGGCACCGGCTTTGGTTTCCCTGGTCAGCTGGCCGGCGCTTTGAATCGGCTGGCCGTCAAAAGCTATTACCCTATCCCCAACTTTTATCCCGGCCGCTCCGGCAGGGGAATTTTTTTCCACCAGCCCCACCAAAATAAGGGTTTCATTTTGCTGGTTAACCATGGCAAAGTGATGCGGAGTCAAAAGCGGCAACTCAGCCTTAAAATTTTGGGCACCCAGGTAAATGTAAAACAGGGCCCAGGCCAAAATCAGGTTCATAACCACTCCCGCTATAACCACGGCAATCCTTTTGCCGACGGGCTGGGCCACAAAGGAGCGTTTATATTCGGGATCGTTTTGGGAGATATCATCCTCACCCAACAACCTGACAAAGCCTCCCAGGGGCAGCCAGTTTAAAGTGATCAGTGTCTCCCCGACTTTTTTGCCAAGCGCCCGGGGCGGGATCCCGAAACCAAACTCCATTACCTTAATGTGAAATTTTTTAGCTACCAGAAAATGACCCAATTCATGGATCACAATCAGGATCAAAATAGTAATTAAAACAGCCAGAACGCTCATAATTTAAATTTGCCTTAGCTCTCCTTCCTTATTTTTCAAAAGTTCATCAACCGAGCCGGCCGATTTATCAATTAAAACCTGGAGCAGTTTTTCGCGCCGGTCCAGTTCGTTCTCGCCGAACTCGCCCGCTTCCTTTCCCTTTTCCCATTTAGATCTTTCATCGGCCCTGATTTGCCTGATAGCAACTTTGGCGCCTTCCGCTTTTTGGTGGGCCAATTTTACAAATTCCTCTCTTCTCTCCTCGGTCAGGGACGGGATTGGCAGCCTGATGACATTGCCTTCAACGGCCGGGTTTAAACCTAAATTCGCTTCCATTAAGGCTTTCTGGACATCCTTAATGATTGAGGCATCCCAAACCTGGACAGTTAAAAGCGAGGTCTGGGGGGCGCTGATGGTGCCAACTTCGTTTAACTTCATCCTGGACCCATATGCCGAAACCGGGACGTCTTCAATCAAGCTGGGATTGGCCCGGCCGGCTCTGATGGCCGACAGCTCGTGCTGGAAGTGAAACAGTGCGGCATCTATTTTTTGGTTAGCCTCTTGTAATACCGGGTCCATAGTTTTTGGGCATTTCTACCAACCTAATTTTGTTTAGGGCTTCCGTTACCGAAATGCCCATCCCAAACTTGGGTTAGTTAAGTCCATTTTACATTAAATTAGTGAATATACACTGACTTACTCACCTAAGGCGATCCGCTCAAACCTGCCAATTTGGATATTTTCGCCTAATTTTCCAATTACACCCTTGATTAAGTCATCTACCTTTTGGGAATTATCCCTGATATATTCCTGGTCCAGCAGATCCGCCACAGATTCCGGATTCATGGAAGCGATTTGAAGAGCCAGTTCATGGGCTAAGTTTTTAAAATCCTCAGTTTTAGCTACAAAATCTGTCTCGCATAAAAGCTCAACTAAAACACCGACTTTCCCTCCATGCGAGTAAGTCTCAACCAAACCCTGTTTGACTTCCCTGTCGGCTTTGCTGGAAGCCTTATCCAAGCCCTTTTTCCTGATAATACCCTTGGCTTTTGCCATATTACCCTTAGCCTCTTCCAAAGCCTCTCTACAGTCTGCAATGCCTGCACCTGTTTCCTCCCTTAATTTTTTAATCTCATCAACCGGGACTGCCATCAGCTTTCCTTTCTGCTGGATTCCTCAACTGTCTTTTTTTCAATCTCTTCCTCGATCGCAGCTGTTTCATCGGCCACAGCTCCCTTTAACTCTTCCTCTTTGGCCTTTTTCTCATCGTCAGCCGCTTTTTTATCAGCGATTCCCCTGGCGGTCTTTTTACCCTGGGCGTAAGCCCCAATCACCGTCTCAACTATTAACTTGATTGATTTAATACCGTCGTCGTTTGAGGCAACCGGGAAATCCAAAATATCTGGGTTGGAGTTAGTGTCCGCCATGCCGAACAAAATAATCTCCACCCTTTGGGCCTCCTTAACGGCGGTGCTTTCCACTACGGTGTCAACTAAAAAGATGGCATCGGGGATCTTATCCATGTCCGCTACTCCTCCAAAAACAGTTTCAAACTTTTCCAGTTTCCTGGCGATTAAAAGCTGTTCTTTTTTGGTGTAGCGGGAAAGTGTGCCTTTTTCCTTTTCCTCCTTTAAATCCTTGAGCTTTTTAATATTTTTCTTGATCTCGTCAAAGTTGGTTAAAAGTCCGCCTACCCAATGGGAGGTTAGGTAATAGGTTCCGGCTTCCCTGGCAGATTTTTCCACAATATCCCGGGCTTGTTTTTTAGTCCCGACCACCAGCATAACCTTGCCCTCCTTACCTAAATTATAGGCTGCCTCTGTAGCGGCTTTTAGCATCTCCTCAGACTTGGCCAGGTCCAGGATATGGACCCCGTCCCTGACGCCATAGATATAAGACTTCATTCTGGGATGGCCACGGCGGACCTGATGCCCAAAATGGACACCTGCCTCAAGTAATTCCTGCATTGACGGTGTTTGAATTGCCATATGTTTTCCTTCAACTTCTCTATCATCCCGGATTTCAGGAAAACTTTGATGATAGATGTTTGATTGGGAAATTATACGTGTTTAGCCTTAATAAGTCAACGAATTGTGTAGGCAGGCCACATAGGTAACACTTTGTTAAAGAAGATTTTGTCAGCAT
>CAYTPB010000002.1:0-16343 GCA_964439785.1 uncultured Gammaproteobacteria bacterium | reverse complement strand
TAGCTCATATTGATAAGAATAACTGTAAGCTTTCCCATTTTGATCTAAGTAAAAAACAAAAGGATAATATGGATTTTGTTTTCTATATTGTTCTAATCTAACTTGATCATCAGGCCTGAGAGCCTTGGGTAGAATTTGGCCTCCATAAATTTCTCTTGTTTCATCCTCTGTTATTCCTTCATTGAGTATTTTTGAATAGTCAGGCATACCTCCCCACATAGCCTGATGCTCCAGTTCATGAGCAAGCGTCCGGCCCAACCTTAGAGTATAACCAAAACTATTGCCGTACTCACTTGGATTGATCCCAACAAAACAACCGTCCCAATTCCCGTCGTAATGACCAGACATCAACTTCCTGCCTTCTTCTTCATGCCATCTTCTAAAGTTATGGTCTAAGCTCAGATAAACTGATCTAGGATCAAAAATCCTTGGTTTTAGACCCAAACTCCTGCGTCTTTGATTGGCAAATACTGATGTGGAATCAATCAATGCAATCGGTAGCTTGGGTCCATAATCAATATTCTTTCTTCCTGGTTTTGGGAAAAATTCAGGCACGTCTATTTCTATCAAATCAATTAGAAGGTGATCATTGTTACCAACCAAAGGATTGACACACTTTATTTCAACTGGCATGTTAAAGAAGGATTCTAGGGAAGTCCAAATAAATTTTCAAGCTTTTATCTCTTTTTCCAATTCCTTCTTCAAATCACGGAGCTGTTTTAGTTTCCACATAAAGACTCTAGGCTTGGATTTGGCACTGGTATAGTCTTTGGCAAAGGTTAAAGCCTCCTCAATTAAACCCCTGTCCGTTTCCTTGGCCAGTTTTATATAAAGGGAATAATGTTTAGTGTCCTGTAACTGCTCACACAACCAAACTCCGTATTGCTGGAACTCGGTAAAGAGATTTTTCGGGCGGTCCGGGTTTTTAGTCTCCTGCAGAATCTTGGCAATAGACTTCACTTTTAATCCTCCCTTATTGTTTTAGCTGGGCGCTAGCTGAGGCAATCTGCTGCAGCTTTTGGGTTGCTTCCGGGTCATTCGGGAAGTATTTTAAGACCTGGTTTAGTTCATCCCTGGCCTTATCCGGCTCTTTTTGGCTTACATAAAAATCAGCCAAAGACACCATCGCATCATGGTAATCATCTTTTAGGGCCAGGGTCTGGTTATAGGCCTGGAACGCCTCGGTATTTTTGCCGTCCTGCTCTAAAATCAGGGCCTTGTTGTAGTAAAGTTTGGGGTCGGTTGGCGCCAAAGTTATCGCCTGATTAATCGTATCAATGGATTTTTGTTCATAGCTTGGGTCAAGGGCGGCAATCTCAAAATAGGTCCTGATGGCTGTCCGCCAGAGAGTAATGTTTTTAGGACTGGCCCGTAAGCCCCTCTGGGTTTCAAGAAGCGCAATATCTTTTAACTGGGCCGATAAGGTCGCATCCTGGTCGGACAAAGCCAGGGAAGCTGAGGCGGCGGCAAACCCCAGCTGGATTTTATATAGAGGTTCCCGGGGGTTTAAATCCACGGCGTCGATCAAATCGTTGTAGGCCTTGCCGGATGACCCCTCATCCAGGTATTTTGAACCCCTGGCATATGAAGCATCCGCCAGCCAGACCCGGCCGATATTGATCAGGAAAAACACCATAGCCACGCCTGCCGCAATTAAGACAGTGCTCCTGGCCAGGGAATGGATGGCGAGTTTTTTTCCAAAAAAATCCCCAAAAAAGTCAGCTAACTTTTCAAAAAACTTAAATTTGGGGATCGGCCAAAATTCGATTTTTTCGGGACAACTGAAGGCAACTGCAGGAAACAGGAAAAAGAAAACGGCAATTATAACCACCGAAAACTGGAAGATGTTTTGGACTAAATAACTGGTATAGGAGGCCAAAATCATTAAAACCAGCAGCCTGGTTTGACTATCCTTGGATTTTAAAAATGTCCTGATGCTCCATAAAATAAAAGCTGTGATAATTAACATATAACTCAAAAATCCCACAATCCCGGTGTTGGCCAGATAATTTAAATATTCATTATGGGCTTTGTTGTATAAAAAGTCCCATTCGGAGACATGGTTTTGGGCTTCCGGTCGGAACTGGTAATAAGAATAGGCAAAAGTCTCCACTCCCGAGCCAAAAATGGGGTAATGCCTGAAAATATCCAGGGCTCCCTTCCAGACTATCAGCCTGATCTGGGAAGATTCCGTCCCCTCGGATTCAAGCTGGGTTACGCCTGCTGCGGCCGGGGAGCCGGGAGACGAGGCAGGAGATGGGGCTGGTGAAGGGGAAAACAGCTGGAACCTGGATAAAGCAGAACCAAAGATAAAATTGGAAATCAAAAAGGCCAGGACAATAAATCCCAAAGGTTTTAGAATATTAAACTTTATACCCGTCTTGGGCCGCTCAAAATAAATTGTCCGGATGACAGCCAGCGCTACCACCAAAAATCCTGCCGCGAGCCCCAAAGTGGCGCCCCTGGAATAAGTAAAGGTAAAGGCCAGGTAAAAAAGGACCAGTAAAACAAAAGTATAAATTTTGCCCGAAATTTTTTTGGTAGTGAAGTAAAAAAACATCAGGATAAAAATCAGCATCTCAAGATATGCTGCCAGCCAGTTTGGCTGGCCCAGGGTGGCAAAGACCCGTGACTGGACATCCTGGACCCAGCATGAATCGTCAAACGAACCAGTCAAAAGCAAACAGGAAGGGGAATGGCCAAAATGCTCGGGGATGGCCCAGAGGGAGACTAATAATCCTCCCAAAAAAGCCGATTTTAAAAAATTTAAATAACCCTCCCGCTCAAAGTTTGAAACCAGGGCATAAAACAGCAAAATATAAGAAATTACCGACAAAAGCCCGCCGTTTGACCGGGAATAATAGCCCCAGATACTGGTGTGGGGGTCGATTGAAAAAATGGTGGATAAAATCTGGCTGATCAAAAATAAAATTAAGGGGATATCCAAAGGGGTGGCTTTAAAAATCAGTTTTCTCTCCAGAACCATCCTGATGATCCACAGCCCGGTGATTAAAGTTGTCAGAATGTAAACAAAGATCATCTTGTTAAATTCAAACAACTCATTGCTAACAGGCAAAAAGATTAACGGAGTCAGGAAAAAAAGCAGGTAGAAAAGGACGGTAAGTGTTTTCTTTAGCATCTTAGGTGTCCTTAATATATCTTAGCTTACTTGGAGGTTTCAAGTTATTGTGGTTTATCAGCGCCGTTTAGCAATTGGAGGTTGACCGGGGTCCCCCATTGCTTTACACTCACAAAAGCTATGATCGGATCGATTTGGACGCTATTTTCTCATGATATTGGAATAGATTTGGGTACGGTTAACACACTGGTGGCTGTCAGGGGCAAGGGAATCGTTATCAGGGAACCCTCGGTTGTGGCCATCCACAAAAAATCCCGGCAGGTTTTGGCTATTGGAACGGAAGCCAAAAGGATGTTGGGCCGGACTCCGGCCGTCATTGATGCCATCCGTCCCCTAAAAGACGGAGTCATCTCTGATTTTGATTCAACCGAGGCCATGCTCCGCCATTTTATCCAGAAAGTCCACCAAAATCCCTCGGCCGGGCTGTTTAGTTTACCTAAAATCCCCAGGCCCAGAGTAGTAATCGGAATCCCCTCGGGAGTCACGGAAGTTGAAAGGCGGGCCGTCCAGGATGCCGCCATCTCCGCGGGCGCCAGACAGGCTTTTTTAATCGAGGAACCGATGGCCGCGGCGATTGGAGCGGGGTTGGTGATTGAGGACCCGGAGGGCAATTTTATTGTTGACATCGGCGGGGGGACCACCGAAATTGCCGTCATCTCCATGGGCGGAATCGTCCTGAACCGGTCCCTCCGGATCGCCGGAGATGAGCTGGACCAGGACATTATCAGCTACATGAGGATGAGGTATGGAATTTTAATCGGGGAAAGAACGGCTGAGGATTTAAAAATAGAGATCGGCTCGGCAATGCCTTTGCCAAAGGAAAAGGAAGCCATAGTTCGGGGCAGGGAGCTCTCATCGGGGCTGCCCAAATCCTTAAGGATTACCTCAACCGAAGTTCGGGAGGCTATGTCCTCAACCATCACCCAGATTATTAATGCCATTCATGAGGTATTGGAGGAAACTCCGCCTGAGCTTTTGTCTGATATTTTGGAGCGGGGGATTATTATTACCGGCGGCGGCTCGCTTATCCGGGGCCTGGACAAGCGGATTTCCGATGAAACCAAAATCCCGGTCTGGGTGGCCGACGACCCCCTGACCACAGTAGTCATGGGCTGTTACAAATTATTAGACGACATTGATTTGCTGTCAAAAGTCAGGGTCACAGGCGGCTTAGGCTAAGGGGTGGATCATTTTACCGCCGGGAGGGCCGACAACCCGGTCATTCTCAAACACAACCCGTCCGTTAAAATCTACCCTAACCACCTTGCCAGTAACCTCCCTGTCCTGAAACGGCGTCCAGCCGCATTTGGTAAAAAGCACCTCACCTAATTTATGCCTTTTATTCATGTCAATGAAAACCCGGGTGCCGGGAGGCTCGGTAACCCTGAATATTCTTCTCGGATTATCCCGCATCAGCTCTATAACCCTCCCAAAGCCAATCCAGCCCTCGTTAACGGCATCCATCATTAAGTCCGTCACCGTATCCAGTCCCGGGACCCCGGAAGGGATTTTCCTCGGGTTCTCATTTTGTTTTTCTTCCAAAGTGTGGGAAGCATGGTCGGTGGCAATCATGTCTATGACCGGGTTTTTGGCTAAATAATACCTGATCGCATCCTGGTCCTCCTCCGACGGCAGTGGAGGCTTCATCATGCCAAAGCCCTTAAGGCGGGGTAAATCCTTTTTATTTAAGAAAATATGATGGGGGGCTACTTCACAGGTAACATCCACACCATCCGACCTGGCCGATATAACACCCTCAAGCTGCTGTTTTTCGCTCGCATGGGCCAAATGCAAGGGTACATGGTATTTTTTAGCATAGAAAAGGGCGGTTTCGAATGTCTCCCCCTCGGCATGGACAATCAAACGGATGCCTGGAGGAATGTTGGCAAAGATCTTATCCAGCCGGTAAGGCTTTGTTTCAATCATTCCGCCGGTTGTCTCCCCCATATAAAGCTTAAAGGCGGAAGTGTCTTTGGCCACAGCATCAAAGTACTGGACTGATTCGAGTATAGCCCCGAATATCGGCATAACATTGCAGTAAATATTGCCCGAAGCCAGCCGCCTCTTTTCAGCCATCCTGGCGGGGGAAACTGTCCAGAGTGCGGTCCCGTCTTTTAAGGTGTTGTTTGGCATAACCCCTAAATCAACAACGCCCTGGTGGATGGCAGCCCTGGTTAAATGCTTAAAATCTTCCTTATACTCGCACCCCGGCTCCCGGTCATGAGTATGAATGTCTAAAAATCCGCCCTTTACCTCCCTAATGTCTGGTTCAATCATAACTAAGTGAATATATGCCTTTCAAAAATCCTTTGTCAACTAATCCAAATAATGGTATATTTGCTCCATGCTTCCACGGGTACTGTCCAATGCTAAAATTTTTGTCGTCTTAAGCCTAATCTCTATATTATTAATTACCTTAGACAGCTTTTCCCTACTGAATTTGCCCAAATCGCTAATCCAGACGGTCACTATCCCGATCCAGTACGGCCTTTATAGAAGCTCCCAGGCTTTTTCCAGGCAGTTCCAGTTTATAATTTTGGCCAGGAGGTCGGTCCAGGAACAAAAGGCGATGGAGGAGCAAATGGCCCAGATCCTGTCCGAAAACGCCGATTTAAGGAGGAAACTGGCTGAGGCCCAGGGTTTTTTGGACGAGCAAAAGGCCCTCGACCCCCGGACTTATACCACAGTCGCCGCCCGCCCTATCAGCTTAAACCGTTACCTGAAAATCGACAAGGGTTCGGATGACGGCCTTAAAGTAGGGATGCCGGTAGTTTATAAGGATAATTACCTGGGCCAAATAAAAGAGCTTTCACCTAAAGCTTCACTGGTGCTTTTGCCGACCGATCCGGATTCCAAAGTGGCGGCCTTCGCCGAAAACCAAAGCGGCAAGGCCAGAGGAGTTTTGGTGGGGCAGTTTGGTTCTGATATGCTGCTTGATAAAATACTCCATAAGGAGCCGATCAAGGCAGGGGATCTGGTTTACTCGGAAGGGACAGAAGGAAATTTGCCCCGCGGCCTGGTCTTAGGCCAGGTTTCCCAGGTCATGCAAAACCCCAACCAGATTTTTAAACAGGCCTATGTTAAAAATCTCTTTGACGTCTCAAGTTTGGACATTGTCTTTGTTATAACCAATTAAAAAAATGAAACTTTTTATTATTGTCTTAATTTTAGCCTGCCTGATCCAAACATCATTCCTGCCTGTTAATCTGTGCTTAATTTTACTCATTTGCAGAAGTTTAGCGCGCCCCGACAGTAATAATCTTTATCTGGCATTTGCCGCAGGCATCTTTTTGGGGATTCTGTCTTCCCTAAACATCGGTTTTTATGCCCTGGCCTTTTTAATTATAATTGAAATAGTCGAACTTTTAAAAAACTCCCGGATTACCTCAAATATTTTAACCGTGGTGCCAATCTCGGCTGTCCTTTTTTTAGGGCTGGCTGTTACAGAGAAAATAGTTTTGGGTATGAGCATAAATTTTTGGATAATTTCAATTGACGCGCTCCTTAGCCTGCCATTTTTTGTGGCGGTAAAATTCTGGGAGGAGAGGTTTATTGTCCTACCCGATGTCAAACTAAAACTTTAATCTAATGGAAAGAAAAAAGCTGGGCCACGCCTTTTCCGGCCAGATTATTAACGTCTTGCCGATGTCCTGTTTTAAGGGTTCAAAGCATCCCGATCCGGAAGGCTGGAAGGATTCGCTCCTCAGCAACTACTCGCCGGATAAGCCCGACGAACACCAGACTTCCTCCGTCTGGCGCAGAATTTTTCTGCTGTCGGTTTTTATCATTTTTTATTTTGTGCTTTTTATCAGAATTTTTCATCTTCAGGTGGTCGAAGGCCCGGACTGGCGCAGTATAGCCGACTCCAACCGCATCAAGGTCAAGGTTATCCATGCGCCCCGGGGCGTAATTTATGACAGAAACGGCGTAATCTTAGCCCAAAACGAGCCGGGATTTAGGTTGATTGATGCCTCGGGAGAGGCCCACCAGATTACCCGGGACGAGGCCTTAAAAATGGAAGTCTCCAATGATCCTCAATATCAGAATCTGGAGATCGATTCAATCAGGTCTTACCCGTTGGGTCCGGCTTCTGCCCATATTATCGGATATATGGGGGAGATTACATCTAAAGAACTCAAAGACCCCAACTTCCAAAATTACAAAATCGGCGACCAGGTGGGACGCTCCGGTATTGAGGAGGTTTATGAAAAGGTCTTAAAAGGGACCGACGGCGGGGAAATTTATGAAGTTGATGCCCAGGGGAATAAAGTCAGAACCCTGAGAGAGGTTAATCCCATCCCCGGCCAAAATATTTATCTGACAATTGATGCCAGGCTCCAGCAATATGCCTACAGCGCTCTTGAAAACGGGGTCAAAAAGGCCGGTTCCTGCTGTGGAGCTTTGGTGGCAGAAGACCCCAAATCAGGCCAAATCCTGGCCTTGGCCAGCTATCCGTCCTTCGACCCCAAAAATGTTACCCCGGCTTTGCTTGATCCTAATTCCCCCATGCTTGACCGGGCCATCTCGGGGACTTACCCGCCCGGTTCTACTTTTAAAATCGCCTCCGCCTTAGCTGGCCTGTCATCCGGCAAAATTACCCCCCAGACTACCTTTGAAGATACCGGAGTGATGAGTTTGGGGCCATACACCTTTGCCAACTGGTACTTTACCCAGTACGGCCGCAAGGAACAGGGCCCGATTGACATAGTCAGGGCCATAAAGCGCTCAAATGACATCTATTTTTATAACCTGGGTGAGGCTGTGGGAGAAAATATTTTAGGTCAGGTGGCTAAAAAACTGGGGATGGGCAATATATTAGGTATAGATTTGCCGGGTGAAGCCAAGGGGTTAGTGCCGGACGATGCCTGGAAGGAGAAAAACATCGGGACGGTCTGGTATCCGGGCGATACCCTCCATGAAGCTATCGGCCAGGGTTATCTCCTG
Organism: uncultured Gammaproteobacteria bacterium; assembly: GCA_964439785.1. Taxonomy (GTDB): domain Bacteria; phylum Patescibacteriota; class Microgenomatia; order Daviesbacterales; family UBA10151; genus CAYTPB01. The sequence goes on along the minus strand of CAYTPB010000002.1, from coordinate 8,260 downwards.
GCGACCCCCCTGCAAATCCTTAACCTGACTTCCACTATAGCCGCCGACGGCCGGCAATACCCGCCCCATCTGGCTTTAAAAATTACCTCGCCGGAGAATGACTTAATCAAACAGTTTAAGTTTGACAGCTTCCAGGACAGCCAGTTTCCCCAAGCGGATATCCAGCTGGTTAAGAAGGGAATGGAGGAGGTGCCTAAAACCGGAGGCACCGCCTGGCCTTTCTTTACCTTCACTATTCCCACGGCCGGCAAAACCGGAACGGCCGAGTTTGGCGACCCCAAGGACCGGACCCATGCCTGGTATACCTCCTTCGCTCCGGCAGACAATCCCCAGATCGCTTTAACCGTTTTGGTGGAGGCCGGAGGCGAGGGTTCAAATGTCTCGGCCCCTATCGCCAAGCAAATTTACACCTGGTGGTTTTCCAAAGATAAAAACCGCCTTCAAAACTTCGACACCGTCATCCCCATAGCCACCGATTCGGCCAAAACTTTGGGCGAGTAATATGCTAAAATCCAGGCCATGACCAAAAAAGAGATTAGCCCGGGAGAAGGCCAGATGAAAGATTTAAAATATCTCTTATCTCTCCACACTGTCCCCGGAATCGGCTCAATCAGACTTAAAAAACTGGTAGATACCTTTGGTACTCCCAAAAAGGCCTGGGAAGCCAAAGTTTCCGATTTAAAAAATGCCGGATTGGGGGAGTCAGTCTCTTCAAAATTAGCTGAAACCCGAAAAACCTTTAACCCCGATAAATATTTTAAAGAGATTGAAGGCTTGGAAATTAAAATTTTAACCGTTTGGGATAGGGATTACCCAACACTTTTAGCTGAAATCTACGATCCCCCAACGGTTATTTACTATAAAGGCAACAAAGCTTTGCTAAACCAAAAAATTATTGGGGTGGTAGGTTCAAGAAAAGTAACAGGATATGGGAGGATGGTGACGGAAAATTTAACAGCAGATTTAGTCAGGGCCGGCCTGGTGATAGTTTCAGGTTTGGCCAGGGGAGTAGATTCAATTGCCCATCAAACCACCCTCAAAGAAAATGGCCTGACAATTGCAATCCTGGCCGGCGGGATTGACCGGGTTTATCCTCCCGAAAATACCGGTTTGGCCAGGCAAATCCTGGAGAGCGGAGGATTAATTTTATCTGAATTTCCACCCCATTCGCCCCACCTGGCGGGTAACTTCCCTTCAAGAAACAGGATTATTTCAGGCTTATCCCTTGGGGTTTTGGTGACTGAGGCGGCAGAGGATAGCGGTTCCCTGATCACTGCCAGGCAGGCGCTGGATCAAAACCGAAGCGTTTTTGCCGTTCCCGGGCCAATTAACTCCCAGCTTTCCTTGGGCCCTTCAGAGCTAATTAAAAACGGGGCAGTCCTGGTTATAAACTATCAGGATATTCTGGAGGACCTGGGGATCAATTTACAGCCTAAATCTTTGGATATTAAAAATGTTCAACTCGAGGAGTTTGAAAAGGAAATAATAAGCATTTTAAGCAATGAAAGTAAGCATCTGGATGAGATCTGCCGGCAGTTAAAAAGGAAAACCCCGGAAATCAGCGCCAGCTTAATTAAGATGGAGATAAAGGGGCTGGTTAAGAATTTAGGCGGCGGCAATTATGTTGCCCTGGTCTAAAACTTGCTTCTTTAAGGAAGCTTTGAGACAATTCAAATAAAGAAAATGGCGTTTAAGACTAAGCTTTTTGCCGTTGTTTTACTCCTGATTGTCGCGATCTCCGGCGCAATTTTAATCTCCAACCGAAAAGGAAGCCTGTATGAGCAAACCCAAAACACCTATAAACCCGGAGTAGTGACCGAGGTGGACACGGCTGTCAGGCAGGCCCAGCTGCTTTACAGGCAAAAGAAAGGCCAGGGCCTGGATTTTACCGATGGCCCCTGCCTGACTAACGATTTAATGCCCAACTGGGTGGCGGATATTGTCCATAATCCCAGGACCAAGATCGACGACCTGCCCCAGAACCAGTGCCAGGCTTACATCGAGGGCCGGGCCAAACACTTTGTTGAGCTTGATACTAATGGGAACCTGGTCCGGGTTCAATAAGCTACAAAATACTTAATTAAACTTCCGTTTTAGTATATAGTAGAAATACATATGGAGCTGCCCATTCAATTGGTTTACTTTTGGTATACTGCCACTCTTATCAGCGTCCAGAGAATCTGGAAAAACACCCTTTCTATTATTGAAGAGGATCTGGCAGTCGGCTTGATGCTCCATCTCTTATTTACCCCGCTGTTCCATGATTCATCAATCACCGGCAGGGTAATGAGCTTTTTTTTCCGGCTCAGCCGGATTTTTGTAGGTTTCCTGGCCTATATTTTTGCCACAATCTTTATTTGGCTGGCAGCCGTTCTCTGGTGGGGGTTCTTTATTCTGCTGGTCTTTCCCCAAACCAGGATTTTAGGGATCTTAATTTTCCTGTTTGGCATTTCACTTTTTATTGACAGGGTAGTGCTTTATCCCAGAAAAAAGGTTAAGGAAATCGGTTCCGGCTTGGATATCTGGAAAACTACTAAGCTTTCTCTAAAAGATGTAAGTTGGGACAACCTAATTAAGACACAAGAGGTAAATAATTACCTCAAAAGTTTGGAGCTTAACCAGAACAGCTTTGCCAACCCAAATCTCAGCCTGAACAATGACTATTATCAGGCAGTCATAAATTTAGCCAGGGAGGCGCAGGCCAAGTATATTACCCCAGCCTTTTTTTGGGCAGCCCAGCTTTTGACCGCTCCCGGGATTGAAAACCAGCTTCTAAAACTTAACATGAAACCCCAGGATTTCACCGGGGCGCTTAAATTTATGGAGCACAAACGGGCCAAATGGAGGGCGGTCTATATCTGGGATGAGGACTTTGGAGTTAAACACCTAAAAGGCACCAACAGGGGCTGGCTGTCCGCCCCCACCCCCAATCTGGATTCCGTTTCCGAAGATTTGACCAAGCAGGCGGCCTCACAGGGTTTCCCCGATTTTATCGGCCGCAAACAGACGGCTGATGAAGTGGTCAACATCTTATCCACCCAATCAGGCAGGAATGTTTTAATCGTGGCGCCTCCCGGCTCCGGAAAATCAAACCTGGTCAACTACCTGGCTAAAATGATTGTGACGGGGGATGCCCCCAAGGCCTTAGCCAATAAAAGGCTGGTTTCCCTGGACCTAACCAGGCTGCTGGCCGGAGTAAGATCCGAGGGCGATCTGGCAGATAAGATCAAAAATGTCTTTGACGAGGTTAAATTTATCCAGGATATTATTATTTTTATTGATGAAATCCAGAATCTGGGTATTGGAGACGCCGGTTCAGAATTTAACCTTTATTCCCTGATGCTGCCCCAGATAGAATCAAACACCCTCCAGTTTTTAGCTACCACCGAGCCGGAAAACTACGCCAAAATTGTTGAAAAAAACGGCGCCTTCTCTCGGCTTTTTACCAAAGTCGACCTGCCACCGGCCACGCCCGAGGAAACAATCCATATCGTCCAGGAACAGGCGGTGGACCTTTACCGGTCTAAAAAAATTGAAATTTCCTACAAAGCCGTCAGCTTATTGGTTGAGCTGTCCGAAAGGCTGATCCATGACCGGGTGCTGCCGGACAGCGCCCTGTCCATTTTAAATGAGGCGGAGAGCCAGGCCTCAAACGGCCAAATCACCACCCAAACCATTAAAGATGTGATTGGAAAGAGGGTAAACGTGCCCGTCCAGGAGTTGGGTACGGCCGAAAAATCCCAGCTTTTGAACCTGGAAGAGAAAATCCACCAGAAAATGATTGACCAGACCGATGCGGTCTCAGCCATTTCAAATACCCTGAGGCGGGCCGCCACTGACCTGCGCGAGCAAAACCGGCCGATCGGCTCATTTTTATTTGTCGGCCCGACCGGGGTTGGCAAGACCGAGCTGGCCAAGACTTTGGCTGAAGTTTACTTTAAGGATAAGGCCGCTTTTGTCAGGTTTGATATGTCCGAATACCAGACTCCCGAGGCCGTCAATAGGCTGTTGGGCGATTCCCAAAATCCCGGTGAGCTGACCGAAGCTGTTAAAAATAAGCCGTATTCCCTGATTTTACTGGACGAGTTTGAAAAGGCCGATTCAAAAATTACCACCCTTTTTCTCCAGGTTTTGGATGACGGCAGGTTAACCGATTCCTCGGGCAAAACCATCGACTTTACCAGCACCATTATTATTGCCACCTCAAATGCAGGCTCGCTCTTAATTGCCCAGGGTCTTGGGCATGGAGAAACACCGGCCACACTCAAGCCCAAAGTTAATGATGAGCTTCTTAAAGTCTTTAAGCCTGAGCTCGTGAACAGGTTTGATGATGTAGTTATTTTTAAGCCGCTTTCCCCGGAAGATTTGCAGAAAATAGTTATTTTAAAGCTGAAAGAGCTCCAAACCCAACTCCAGGACCAGGGTTACTTAATTGCCTTTACCCCTGAGCTGATCATGGATTTAGCTAAAAAAGGCTTTGATCCGGTCTTAGGCGCCAGACCTTTAAGAAGGTTAATCCAAGACACATTGGAGGCCCGGATGTCCAAACTCATGTTGGAAAATACATTGGTCAAAGGCCAACTCTTCCGCGCCGGAACAGAACTGATACGCTAAAGCGCTTGACAGCAATACCATTTGTGATATAACCATAAATTGAAGATCTGCCCAAAAAGCAGATGAGAGAAGTCCAGCCGCGTAAAATTACCAGAAGGGCCTTTGTCACTCTAACCGCAGCAACATTAGCCAGCCTCTGTCTACCCGGTACTGTCGGAAGTTATGAACCGACTCCAACCTCAGCTGTCAGCAGTGACGGAACAGTTCTAACCCATGAGGAATTTTTAAGCCAATTCCTGGAAGCATCATCCAGGAGTAATTCGGAAGATTTCATAAATAATTTTAAGAAAGTTATGGTCCAAACCGCAAAGGATTGTGTCATAAATCGCGGTTATTGGATATATCCCAGTAAAATCTATAGGAATTATTTTTTTGCCAGGGATTCCTACTGGGTTTTAGCAACTCTGCAGGACAGACCTCTTTTGGAAATGACCCAGAAAGCTTTCCATAATGATCAATTGGACCGCCCCGACGGAGATGATGGCCATATAGCTACTGCTTTAATTCTGGGCGGGGAAAAACCGCCCACCCGCGATAACGATGACGAAAGCACATTGATTGACATCATCAGAGAATATGAACTGCTAAGGGCCGGCGGAACACCAGACGAGAGGTCGCTTGAAATTTCGATGAAATACATTTTTAACCATCTTGATGATTATCGATACACTACCACAGGAGACAGTAATGTTTTCCAAAAAGAAGACCGGGTTAATGCTTTCCATTATTGGTTGGATACCTACCGTCCGGATGGGCTGGCTATCCCTTCCCGCCAGATGTTTACCTATAACCAGGGAATGCTTTGTGTGGCTCTAAAATGTCTGGAGAGGTTTGGGATGATAACCGATCCGTCTTACCTGGAAGGTGCCAAAGCTGCTTACCAACAGATGGTCAGCTCTGAGGATAACATATCTCTATCTCAGCGGCCGGGTTCCGGCATAATGGATGTCTCCTCCCTGGCCGGGGATGCAATGTCGCTTTATTACTTTGATGAGCCCCTTCTGGACAACGACAAAGTCCACGCCACAATTGACCGGTTTACAAAGACTTTTTACCGGGATGGAAAATTTTTAGGGTTTAAAGTTGTTAGCAGTCTTGACGGTTCGTATTTACCGGGGCAAGACTTTATTGAATCTGATTCCAAAAATCCAGGCAGCTACCATAATGGAGGAAGCTGGCTACTTAAAGATGCTTTGGCTCTATATAGCGGCGCCAGACATAACGTTCCCTGGGCCATAGAATTATTTTTACAGAGGATGAAATCGGAATTACGCACCAGCAATCCGGATAAAGCCGCCCTTTCTCATGAATTTCTTTTTACCTCAGGTGAGGAGCCCGGCAGCGCTGATCCGAATCGTGACAACTACGGCTGGAATTCTTTCAGTGTCAAACTGCTCCCTTAAAATTACTTCTTGACAGACCATGTACAATTCTCCAAAGTAGTAATTTAGGGATTCCTACATATATTATAGAAGAGCTTAGTTAATTGAGAATTTAGTACCGGGCTCTAACCTCTAAAAATATGAACAATTTAGTTATCGTTGAATCACCAACCAAAGCCAGAACCTTATCTAAGTTTTTGGGCTCCAAATATAAGATTGAGGCCTCTATGGGCCATATCAGAGATCTGCCCAAATCGGATTTGGGCGTGGATATTGAGAAGGATTTTGAGCCCCTCTATGTTATTCCGCGTGACAAAAGGAAAAAGGCCAATGAATTAAAAAAGCTGGCCGAGGGCGCAAAAGAGCTGTGGCTGGCCACCGACCCTGACAGGGAAGGTGAGGCCATCGCCTGGCATATTAAACATCTGATAGATGAGGATAAAAAGGTCAAAAATATCCCCATGCACCGGGTGGTTTTCCATGAAATCACCCCGGAAGCAATCAAGGAGGCTTTTGAAACCCCCCGGGATATTGATTTAAAATTGGTTGATGCCCAACAGGCCCGCCGCGTTTTAGACAGAATTGTCGGGTACAAATTGTCCCCTCTGCTTTGGAAAAAAATTAAGAGAGGTTTGTCGGCCGGCCGGGTTCAATCGATTGCCCTGCGTTTGATCGTAGAGAGGGAAAGGGAGATTGGAGCCTTTAAACCGGTTGAGTACTGGAGTGTTGAGGCAGATTTGGGAGCTAAAAACGGCAACTTTATAGCTTCTTTGGTGGGATTAAACGCCAGTAAACTGGAAATTTGGAGCTCCGAATCTAAGGCTAAATTTTTCATCCAAACGAAGGAGACAGCCGATGCCCACTTGAAGAACCTGGAACATGCTGATTATTCAATTGAAAAAGTTACCATAAAAGAAGTCAGGCGCCAGGCATCCCCGCCTTTCACCACCTCAACCCTCCAGCAAACTTCAGGCAACCGGCTTCATTTAACTGCCAAAAAGACTATGATGCTCGCCCAAAACCTTTATGAGCGGGGATTAATTACTTACATGAGGACGGATTCGCTTAATTTGTCTTCTTCGGCTCTAAGCTCGATCCGCTCTTATATTAAATCCGGCTTTGGCGCAAGTTATCTGCCCGCATCCCCCAGATACTTCAAATCCCGCTCCAAAAATGCCCAGGAAGCCCATGAGGCTATCAGGCCAACCAATATTAGTGTCAAAGCTGAAGATTTAAAATCCATGGACGGGTTAAGCCGGGACCATTTTAGATTATATGAGCTAATCTGGAAGAGGACTCTGGCCTGCCAAATACTGGATGCAGTGTTTGATCAGACTACAGTTGATGTTTTAGCTAAATCGGGAGAAAATAATTATTCATTCAGGGCAACCGGCTCAATCATTAAATTTGACGGCTGGTTAAAGGTTTACGGAGTGAAGGAGCTTGAGGAGGAAAGTGAGAACGGCGAGGCCAAAAAACAGGTTTTACCCAAGCTCGAGGAGGGAGAAAACTTAAAATTGCTGGAACTTTTACCCAACCAGCATTTTACCGAGCCTCCCCCACGATACACTGAAGCTTCTTTGATCAAGAGATTAGAAGAGCTTGGAATTGGCCGGCCCTCCACCTACGCTCCTATCATCTCCACCATTCAGGACCGCTATTACGTCGAGAGGGAGGAGCGCAAATTTAAGCCCTCGGTTTTGGGGATTGCCGTTAACGACTTTTTAATGAAATATTTCCCCAACGTGTTTGACTATACCTTTACCGCCGATATGGAAGAAGCACTGGATGAGGTCTCAAGAGGCGAGCGTCCCTGGAGGGAAACAATCAGTGAATTTTATAAACCTTTTGAGCAAATTTTAGAAAAAACTGAAAAAAGTGCCGAGAGAATAACCTTGGCGCAAGAGAAGGTAGACAAAAAGTGTCCGGTCTGCGGTAAAGACCTGGTGGTCAGGTTTGGCAAGTTTGGCAAGTTCCTGGCTTGTTCGGGCTTCCCCGAATGCAAGCACACGGAAGCTTTAGAGGAGGCAATTAATGCCAAATGTCCCGAAGACGGGGGAGATATTGTAATTAGGAGGACCAGGAAAGGGAAGATCTTTTACGGCTGTAAAAACTGGCCCAAATGTAAGTTTGCCTCCTGGAACAAGCCCAAACCGGAACCTTTACAACCCACAGCTACTTGATTACATCCTATAGTCATGATATACTTGAAGTTGTTTCAAAACTCAATATCCTTCTAATATAGCTTCAATTTAAGGTAGATT
>CAYTPB010000001.1:0-16911 GCA_964439785.1 uncultured Gammaproteobacteria bacterium | reverse complement strand
GGATCGATATCAACCTGATTGACGAAACATTGGCCTTTACTCGCGACATTTACGCGACTTATAAGGATGCGCCGCCCTTTATGAAGCGGCACTACTTAAGATTCTTCTACGAGAAGGTAATGGTCAAAAATAAGAAGATTTTTGTCACTATCCCAACTCCGATTTTCGCGACACTGCGCGATAATCAGCAGGTTATACAGAAAACAGCTTGGCTCCTCCGGTAGGACTCGAACCTACAACCTTCTCCTTAACAGGGAGCCGCTCTACCATTGAGCTACAGAGGAATGTCCACGAGATTATAACAGCCTCATTTAGGAATTTCCATAGCCTAAGGCCCTTGATCAATGAAGCCTTTTTTAGGTATTATTGCCTTTATGCTGGATTCTAAAACTTCCATGAAAGGTAAAGTTGTCCTGGCTGTTTGTGCCCATCCTGATGACATGGAATTTGGTGCCTCAGGCACCATCGCTAAATGGGTTAAGGAGGGAGCCACCGCTTACTACATAATTTTAACCGATGGTACTAAGGGTTCAGAAGACATGGGTATAACTACTGAACAGTTAAAGGAGATTAGACATTCAGAGCAGGAAAATGCTGCTAAAGTTTTAGGGGTTAAGCGGGTCTTCCTCCTGGATTATGTGGATGGAGAATTACAAAACACCCCCGAGGTCAGGCGCTGGGTTGTCAGGATCATCAGGCAGGTTAAAGCTGATGTGGTCATCTGCCAGGATCCCTCATTTATGTATGATGCCGACAGAGGTTATATTAACCACCCGGACCACCGGACAGCCGGCCAGATTGCCATGGAAGCGGTTTTTCCCTTTGCCAGAAACTCACGGACTTTTCCCGAACTGCTGGGGGAGGGCCTGGAGCCGCACAAAGTTTCTGATGTTTTAATAACCACCTTTGGCAAGGCCAATTTTTTTGTTGATATCTCAGATTCCATTGAACAGAAACTGGATGCCTTAGCCTGCCACAAAAGCCAACAGGAAGATCCGGCAGCTACCCGGGTTTTTGTCACGGAATGGGCTAAAAGGGCAGGGGAGAATCATGGTTTTAAATTTGCCGAGGGTTTTACTAAAATATCCATAGAAAGATAAAATGGCAGGATTAATTTTAATGGGGGACTGTGTCAAAATCCCCGACGGCCGGATCGGTCGGGTCAGAGAGAAGGTAAACGGTAAATTTAAGGTTAGGGTTAGAAGAAAAACCTCCGTCAATCATCAGTTTTTAATGTTTTCTTCCTCGGAACTCAAAAAAGTACCTTGTCCCCAGGGTTGGATGAGCACAAAAGGCTACAATCGCTATCTAAAAATTACTCTGGAAAAAATGAGGCAAAGGCTAAGGAAAAAATAAGTTACCTGATGTATAAAATTGCCCCCTCCAAATTTTTCCTGGGCTTCCAGGTGGGGAAGGTAAAGTAGTTTGAAACCACTTTTGTGCCACTTTTAAGTTCTCTCTGCAGCTTTTTCTCCATATCCTTCATAATATAGGTAATTCCATAAATGGTTAATAAATCATATTTGGAATAATTAACCCTCCACATGCTTTTCCAGTAGACATGGGCTAAATTAGATAACCCCTCTTTTCCAATTTTTTTCCTTGATTTTAAAACCAAAAACGGGTTTATCTCATACCCGTCCACCTTGGCTCCCAATTTAGCAAAGGCAATTAAAACTTTGCCATTCCCCGAGCCCAGCTCCGCTACTTTGTCTCCCTTTTTAACCCCGGATATTTTTATCATATTTTCCACCCTGTAGCTGGCGCTGGGAACATAGGGTGCTCCGTGAAGCAGGGGCAAGAGGGTGATAAAGACAACTGAAACAGCCAATAAAACGATCACAAGGGAGAAAATATAAACCGCCAGAATCATCTAAGCTATCTTACTATTTTTAATAGCCCTGGCGAAGAGTCCGGTTTATAAACAGGCTGCTCCTCACCCTCTGAAAAATATTGGGACGGGGACTCACTTCCGGTTGCCCCTCCAAACCCCTTTTTTCCTCTACCATCACCGGAGTGTTGCCCTTAAGCTGGGCATTTTCCATTTGAAGGTCCTGGATTGTTTTCCTCAAGTCGGCCATCTCAAGTTCCCTTTTCCTGATTTTGGAATCCCTGTTTCTTAAAGAGACCAGGAATCCTAAAGTTCCAACCAGATGGATAATCCAGGCGATCAAAAGCCCGGTCAGTAAAGACCCGAAAGCTATCATATACAAAGGCACATTGAAAACCTGATAAAGCCCCAGACTGATGGGAACACTCATGGTATTTTGGGTGGCAAAATAAGCCAGTCCAAGTCCGAATAAAACTGCTATTATAAGTTCTGACATTAAATCCTCCTTTCTCAGGCAAAGGGTAAGGATGGAATCTATGCTCCCTTAATCCGTCTGCCATCCTTACCCCTCCTGAATCTGTACTTTTAATAAGCCCTGCGGGTCAATGCCCTCGCCACAAACAGCACGAGCAAAGAGCCTCCAATGGCCACCAGGAACGATGGCAAATTAAATCCGGTTACTGGAGTAGAAAATAATAAATTTCCCACCCAGCCCCCGACGACTGCGCCAACAATCCCCAGCACGACTGCCCCCAGTAATCCGCCCTGCTCAGGCCTGGGGTCGATAATATTGGCAATAATTCCAACAATAAGGCCAAAGACCAACCAAGCTATAACTCCCATATTTTTATCTCACCTCCCGATCAACAGATCTGTTTATACTTTAACTTCCGGGGTTAAGAACAAAATTAAAAGCGGGTAAGAATACTGAAAGATTAATAGCTCTTTTGATTTAACAGCGCCAAAGCTCCATAAAGCCCGCTCAAATCCCCCAAATCGGCCTTTTTGACCTCGGGAACAGTTGGGTAGACCGTTAAAATCTCTTTTAAATACCGCTCGACACTCTCTATCGGGATAGACCTGGTGACGGAGCCGCCCAAAACTATCACCTCAGGTGACCATAAAACCGCCAGGTTATTTAATCCGACGGCCAAATTAAGGGCTACTTCCTCCCAAACCTCCGGATCGGAAATATCCTCGGCCTTTTTTCCGTATTTTTGCTCAAGTGCGCGGCCGGAGATTAGGTTTTCCAAAGTAATTTTTCTCTCCGCATCTACAATCTGCTTACCCGGTTCAAAACCCAAAGCATTTTCATCCAGCCGGCCGTTGACCACCCGGCTTCCCCCCACCCCGGTGCTGATAGTTAAAAAAGCCACAATCTGTTTATCCTTGCCTGCTCCATAAACGGCCTCCCCGAGCCCGTTTAAGGCGGCATCATTTTCCAGAAAAAACGGGGCCGAGGTCATCTCCTGCAAGCTTTCCTTTATCGGCTGGTTTAACCAAAGCGGCAAAACATCATCCTTCTCAAGCAGGGTTTTGGATTTATTCAAAACCCCCCGGATGCCGATCGCCCCGGCCTCAACTTTTTGCCCCTGGGTTAAAGAGGGGAGTACCTCCTTAATTTTTTCCATCGCCTCTTCAAAATTCTGCGGCGTCTCCAAAACCTGGGTGTTTTTTACCTCATCCCCTCTTCGAGCCTGAGCCTCAGAGCCGATGGCCTCGGCCACCCCCAGCCTCATATTTGTCCCGCCAATATCCAAGACTAAAAACATATTTAAAGAATAGCACAATTGACAAATATACATATTTTGTATATTATATGTATATGTCGAAAACTTTCAATATCTCCCTTCCCGATGATCTTGTTCAAAAAGCCGACGAACACGCCAAAGCCAGCTATCAAAACCGCTCGGATGTTATCCGTGAGGCATTAAGATTTTATCTCCATGAAGCCTCAATTTCCTCAACCGGCAGAAAAATCCATGGAGAAGCAGCCCAAGCCAGAGAAAGTGGAGAAACTTTAAAGGCCTTATCCTTATACCACCAAGCCTTAGCCGCTTACCAGGCTGAGGGTGATGACCTGGGATTTGCCGAGGCCTTAGCTGATGAATCCATTTCCTTAAGACACCTGTATGAGGAAACCGGAGATAAAAACTGGTTAATTCTGGCCAAACATGACAACATGGCTGGTGTTGAAATTGCCAAAAAATCAGGAAACAAAGAGGCGCTAGCTCTACCTTTGTATAATTTGGGAAAAACCCAAGCCTGGCTTGGGGAATGGGATGAAGCAGTTAGAACACTCAAAGATGCTATTAAATCCTTAAAAGAATATCCTCCCAAAATCCATAAAATAGAAGAAAGGTCGACAGTTATGGCTGACTTTAAAATCCACCTGGCTGTAGCTGAATATAAAGCAGGTGATAAAACAGCCCTAGAAAGAGCAGAGGAGTCCTTAAAAGAACTAAAAGAAGGTTCAGAAATTTCAGATTACAATAAAAATGTTTGGGTTTCAGGAGGTCATATGTACTTAGCAGAAATCTACAAAGACTTAGATTCTCAAAAGGCTCACAAACACTTAAATGAGGCCAAAAAGATCATTAACTCTGATGAAAGATTGATTTTAAGAAAAAAACAGTGGGATAAACTCTCCTCCTCTTTTTGACAAACAGCCATAAAAGGTGTAAAACATATCATCTGCTATAGGATATACATAGCAGCTATTGCACCCTGGAAAAGTTAGGTGTAATAATTAACTAAAGCCTGAGACGCATACATGGCACTGAGTTTAGAAAGACTTATAGAAGAGCAGAGCGGAAATGGTTCAACAAAAGCTATAGAACAGCCCCCAGTCAGAAGGCTCCTCCACACCCCTCAAAGTTTAGCCCCAACCTGCCAGCAGATGTTAGATGAATTCCCTTACAAAAACGTTTATGGACGCGGAGTTATTGAAAAGTTTGAAACCGAAAAAGGCAGGCATGTCTATAACACCACCGGCAGGTTCAAAGCTCCATTTGAAGGCAGAGTTGGGATGTATATTTTGGGCAGGGATGAACCTGATGACAATGAAAACTCCCGAACTAGACTTTTTACCCGGACAGCCAACGGTCTGGCGGTAGTTAAAAATGGCCCTGTTTTTGATGGTATGCAGGACCCCAACTTTGTTTTAGTCGATGGTCACTTAGTTATAATCGGAGTTAAAACCGGCATTAATCCCTCAACCGGAAGAAGGACTTACTGGACAGACGTTTATTTGGGGGATGACCTGGATGATTTTAAAGAAGCCAAGCCCTTTTTCACCACCCCTTATCAGATAAAAGACTTTCGCTTTGTTCCCCGCGAAAAAGAGGACGACCCGATTGGCATCATACCCAGGTTCCAGCGTCTGGTTGTTGGAGAAGCAGATGGTAGAAAAGAGGTTGTAGATGGCGGATTGGGGCTAATGGGATACAACGAAATTGGTTCATTAAATGAGTTAAACCTGAAAACGGTAATGGAAGCGACTATTATCGAAGGATTATTTGCCCCGGGAGAATGGGGCGGTCCTAATTGGGCACGCCGGGCCAAAAAAGGTAAAAAAGGAGATATAAATATTGTTGGCCATCATGCCAGGCATAGTTTCAGCCAAGCTGGAAAAGAGATCAAAGATTATTATGCTACAGCCTGGATTATAAACAGCCATACCCGCAGTTTAAGGGTCAGACCATGGATGATCGCCTGGCGCAATAATTTTGTCAAAACTCCGGCCAAACCCCTGGAATGCGACGTTTCAAATGTGGTTTTCCCCTCAGACATTGAACCCGTAGAAGATAACATAGCAGACCTTTGGGCCGGATTGTCTGATGCCCGCCAGGGCCGGTTAAGAATGATTGATCCGTTTTGGAGGGTCGCCATAGACCGGGCCGCCTAGGTTCAAACCTGTTTTACCCCCTTTACTTTTGTGTCATAATCTTATATGTTACCTAACTTATCAGTATGAAGTTTGACCTGTCCTACCTTCAGCCCATCCCCAAAAAGAATCCTTTACCCTTTTTTCCATTTAATTATTTTAAAAAACTGCTCAAAGGAGGAAAAGAAACTAAAACAGCCGAGGAACTACTGGAAGATTACAGAAAAAGTGAACTTTACCTGCTAAAAGGGGAAAAACTCAAGTTTAAAGTTGATGGGGATGTTGATGTTTATAATATTACCGCGCCGTTTAAGTTAAGTGGAAAAACCTATCTGGCCGGCCGGGTGGATAAACGGGAGGAGTTTTTAAAGTCTTTGGTAATGTTTTTTACTCCTGGTGAAAATGAGGTTTGGGAAGTTGCCAAAGATGCACCTGCCTTAAATTTAGAAGATCCGGCCGTAGTTATAATTAATAACGAGTTAGTCTTTAGCGGAGTCAGGGTCCTTGACCCCAAATCCCATCCGGTTAAATTTGTGACGGTCTTTTATCGGGGCAAAAATTTAAAGAATCTCCATCAGTTCGCTGTTGGCCCCAACCAGATGAAAGATATCAGGTTGGTTGAGTTGAAAGACGGCCGGATCGGAGTTTTTACCAGGCCGCAGGGAGAAGTGGGAGGGTTAGGGACAATCGGTTTTATTGCCCTCAACTCTCTTTCCGGGATCAACCCGGAAAATCTGATGAAAGCCAAATTATTTAACAACCAATTTGCCCCCAACCACTGGGGATCAGCCAACCAGATCGAGGTTTTACCCGGCGGAGAGCTGGGAGTGCTGGGGCATTATGCCTTTGCCGATAAAGACGACAGGGGAAATCCAAGAAGAAATTACTATGCCACGGCTTTCAAATATGATCCCGTAAAGGATAAAGTCTCACCCTTAAAAATTATTGTCACCCGGGCCAATTTCCCAGAGGGTCCGGCCAAGACAAATGACCTCCAAAACGTCATTTTTAGCGGCGGGTTAATCAGGAATGGCCACGGCCAGGCCACCTTTTATGGGGGTTTGTCGGATGCGGAGGCCGGTAAGTTGACTATACCTGATCCTTTTATATAAAATTATTTCAATGTCCCAAAAAGGCATAACCATCACTGTCGCTATAATTTTGGTTTTACTGCTTGGTGCCTGGGTCGCCACCAAATCCAATGTGGTCAAAGCCCCCACCACTTCCACGGAAGTTCAAATGAGCTCTTCACCCTCTAATTTCCAACCGGTTTCCCAAACCTCGGTCCAAATTCAAAACTACCAATTTTCTCCCTCAACCATCACTGTAAAAGCGGGGGATACCGTTACCTGGACCAATCAGGATTCAGTGGAGCACAGCGCCACCTCGGATGATGGCAGTTTTGATACCGGCCTAATGAGTCAGGGGAAATCCGGTTCAGTCACTTTCAGCAAACCCGGAACTTACACTTATCACTGCAAGATCCACCCCACGATGCACGGCACAGTCATAGTTCAGTAATATTTTTAGGAAATTTATTCCATTGGATAGCCCGGGAACCAGTCCTGCTTAATGTGATCCTCAGTTACACCCATCTTTTTTAGAGTCTCTCCCAAAGCCTCCACCATTGGCTCAGGCCCTGAGACATAAAAGATTGGAGTCTGGAGGTTGGAAACTAGACGTTGGATAGTTGCCTCATCTATTCTCTCAGGACTAATAATGTAATGAATTTTAAACTCGGGGTGGGATTTTTGAATCCCCTCAAATTCATCTTTGAAAACTATTTCTTGGTTCCTGTTGCCATAAAGCAGATTAACATTAATAGGCTGGTTGTCATGGTGAAGCTGTAAAATAATTGACCTAAAGGGCGTTATGCCAATTCCGCCGGCTATAAAGACCATCCCGCCAGGTCCTGAGCTTGTTGCACTTTGATTTAACTCAGTGCGACCCTGAGCTCGCCGAAGGGTCGAGGGATCCACCGTAAAATCACCCTCCGGCCCCTCGGCTTCAATCTCATCCCCAACCTTTAAGTTTTTTAAAGCCTCCTTAAAGGTACTGCCTTTTTCCTTTGCAAACCTGGTGGTAATTTTAGCCGTTTTTTCAAAAGGCGCGCTTGAAACGGTAAACCACCTGTCCGAGCCTCTGTTATCGGTCGGTTCATGGTGAAGCGTGTAATGCAAAAACTGCCCCGGTTTAAAATTTAATTCCCCCTCGGGCTCGAATATAAAGGAAGTCACATCGGACGATTCCTGTTTTGTATTCTTTAGCTTTAGTTTCACTGTTGTTTACCTATAAACCCCACTACCACTCCCAACACCAGCAAAACCGCCAGCACCGGGATGATTGTCAGTGAGGACTTCATTTTAGAATATTTTTGGGCCTTGGCAAAGCTGATAACCAGGATATAAATGTAAAAAATATCCATAACGTAAGAGACGTAGGGGATAGCGGCCAGAATAAAAGGCAAAGTAGAATAAGACCCGGCCCTAACCGACTCCTCGAAACTGCCTTTTCCTCCCAGCAGTTTGGCAATACCGTAAAAAATGCCGGTCAGTAAAAACAGGCTGAGCAAGGCAAAAGGCAAGCTCAGGACTATCTGGCTGATGCCGATAAAAAACTGGGAGACATTTTTATTGATGATCGACTGGATTATCAATCCGATAAACGAACTGACCCCGAAAATGACCAGAAAAAAGATAATTGGGTTCCTGTAGCCGCCCGATAAAGGGATTTTTTCCGCATACTCATTTGGTTTTGTAAAGCAAATTTTTAAATTATTCCAAAAAGACAACCACTCAAAGTTAAACTTCAAAGGTCTGGGGCCCTTTTTCATGACTTCACTTTAGTGGTAGTTTAATTTTAAGTCAAGACCCCCTTGCCAAAGTCTTATTTGTATGTTTTACTAGCCCTAAGAGAAAAAGCTGCCGGAGAGAGGTGAAAAAGCTTGAGTCGAAATGTAACCATTGTTGTTATCATCCTGATCATCGTGCTGCTTGGTGCTTATTTGGTTTGGCTCCGGGGAAGATATGTTACTCCCGCCCCGATCGCGACACCTGTCCCATCGGTGATGGTTTCGCCCAGCCCGTCGTTGACCCCCAGCCCGACCGCCTCTGGGTCAGCCTCGCCCTCGGCTACACCGAGGAAAACTACCGCCAAAACAGCCTCGCCCTCCGCGGTTAGAAGTAAGTAAGATTAATGAATAAAGAATAAGGAATGAAGAATCCTTAATCATTATTCGTTATTCTTGCCATGGTTTGTCGCAAAGTCTGTATAATATCCTTAGTATGGATCCAAAAGTTGAGAAATTAATCATTGTCGGTTCCGGCCCGGCCGGTTTAACCGCCGCCATTTATGCCGCCAGGGGAAACTTGTCTCCACTGGTTATTTCGGGCCGCCAAATGGGCGGACAGTTAATGCTGACTACCGACGTTGACGACTTTCCCGGCTTTGAACAGGGGATCCAGGGCCCGGATTTAATGGTCAAGATGCGCTCCCAGGCCGAAAGGTTTGGCACCAGGTTTGTGGATGAAGATGTGGAGTCGGTTGATTTTTCAAAAAAACCGTTCACTGTTAAGTCTGAGACCCAGGAATTTAAGGCGGAAACAGTCATTATTGCCACCGGAGCTTCCGCCATGTGGCTTGGGCTTCCCTCCGAACAGAAATTAATCGGCAAGGGCGTCTCGGCCTGCGCCACCTGCGACGGCTTGTTTTTTAAAGATAAGGTAGTGGCAGTGGTTGGCGGGGGAGACACCGCCATGAGGGAAGCCCAGCATTTAACCAAGCTTTGCAAAAAAGTTTACCTCATCCACCGGCGCTCGGAGTTCCGGGCCCAGAACGCACTTTTGGAAATGATTAGAAAAAAGCCAAATGTTGAATTTATTTTAGATAGCACAGTAGAAGAAGTTATGGGACAAGATAAAGTGACGGGAGTGAGGATTAAGAATACTCAAAACGGAAAGATTAGTGAGCTGCAATTAGACGGATTATTCATTGCTATCGGTCATAAACCCAACACCGGATTTTTAAAAGGCCAGTTGGAATTGGACGAACAGGGCTATATCAAAGTCAGGGAGTTCACCAAAACTTCGGCCGATGGCGTCTTCTACGCCGGGGACGTGGCCGATAAAAGATACAAACAAGCTGTCACCGCCGCCGCCGCCGGCTGCCAGGCCGCTTTGGATGTGGAAGGATACATTGAACATTCCTAGCTTCTTTAGCCTGTAGAATCGTATATAATACTCATATGGATGATACTCAGGCTGCCCAAGTCCAAACCACTGATCAGATCCACCAGCAAACAGCCCAAAATATCTCGAGTAATCTGGAAGAAATTCTTGGCACAAAACAGGAGGTAATTCCGGTGACTGCCGAGACTCCGCTGGAGGCAGGCGATCCTTTTTCCGAGAAATTTGACCGGCTGGTAAAGACAGAAAGTGTCGGGGTTGAGCCGTCCAAAACTCCGCTCGGAATACTCAAGCAAAAACTGCAAAAAATGCACCCGGGAGGAATAGTAAGTATGGTAAAGAAAGGAGGCTAATGGAGGTTACAAGCATTGCCCAAAATACCACCAGCTTTGATATTTTTGGTTTATTGACCGCCATTATCATCAGCCTGGTAGTGATCTCGGTGCTGGTGGGGGCTGTCATATATTTTTGGCCGTTTTTCATAGCCTGGTATAAAGGCAGGGACAGGGAAAAAAACTCTTTGGAATTTGTCCTGCTTCAGATCAAGGTTCCCCGGGATAATGAAATCAAAATTGATGCTACCGAACAGCTGATTTCCGCCCTTTATTCCATTAAAGCTTCGGAAGGAATGATCAAAGGCTTAACCCCCCAGCCCAACATTTCCTTTGAGATTGTGGCTTTACCCGAATCAATTAACTTTTATGTTTCCTGCCACAAAAAACATAAGGATCTGATGGAAAAACAGATTAATGGCGCCTTTCCGGATGCTGAAATTAAAGAGGTGCCGGAATACAATATCTTCTCCGAAAAAGGGGAGACCGCCTACGCCATGCTCAAACTGCGCACTTCCAACCATTTCCCCGTAAAAACCTTTAGGGATCTGCCGACCGATCCTTTGTCGGCCCTGACATCTGCCATGGCCAAGATGGGTCCGGGGGAGGGGGCAGTAGTCCAGGTTATAATTTCGCCGGCCGATAATAAATGGAAGGATTCCGGCAAAGCCTTCCTCAAAAAAGAAAGAGATCCCGGAGATGGCACTAAAGCCAAAGCTCCGCCCGACCAAAAACAGCTGGAGGCAGTTGAAAATAAGATTCAAAGATCGGGTTTTAATACCGCCATCAGGATTGTGGTCTCATCAACCAACAAAGACTCTGCCAAAGCCCATCTGTCCAATATCAGGGCCGCCTTTGAGCAGTTTTCCGGTCCTTACAACGGCTTCTCCAGCATGAAGGTCTCATCGGAAAAGGGATTCATGGTTGATTTTATCTACCGGTTTATGCCCAAATATTCCAAAACCCCGGTTTTAACGGCGGATGAAATCGCCTCAGTCTGTCATTTCCCCAATAAATCAATCGAAACACCTCATATCAGCTGGCTCTCGGCCAAGAGCGCCCCGGTTCCCGATAAAGTCCCCACCTCCGGGCTTTATATTGGCAAATCAATTTTTAGGGGAACCCAGCGCCCGGTTTATATTGGTGAAAACGACCGCAGGCGCCATATGTACATCATCGGGCGGACCGGTGTCGGAAAGTCTGAGCTTTTAAAAGCCATGATGATCCAGGATATTTATGCCGGCAAGGGTTTGTGTTTCATTGACCCCCACGGTGATGCCGCCGAAGATATGCTCCAGCGGATCCCGCCTCACCGGGCCAAGGACGTCATTTACTTTGATCCCTCCGATACTGAGCGGCCGTTTGGCATGAACATGCTGGAGGCCTATTCCGAGGACCAGAAACACCTGGTGGTAGCCTCGGTTATTGGATTAATGTACAAGCTGTTTGATCCCCAGCAGGTCGGGATTATCGGCCCCCGTTTTGAGCACGGAGTCAGAAACGCCATGTTGACCGCCATGTCAAGGCCCGGCTCGACCTTTATGGAAGTGGTCCGGGTGATGACCGATGCCAACTTTGTCAAAGAGCTCCTGCCTCTGGTCCAGGATCCGGTAGTCCGCCGTTACTGGACCGACCAGATTGCCCAAACCTCGGACTTTCATAAATCGGAGGTTTTGGATTACACCGTCTCCAAATTCGGCCGTTTCGTCACCAACGCTATGATGAGAAACATCATTGGCCAAAGCCAGTCCTCGTTTGATTTAAGAAAGATCATGGATGAGGGAAAAATTCTGATCGTTAACCTGTCTAAAGGAAGGATGGGGGAGGAAAATTCCAACTTTCTGGGGCTGGTGCTGGTGCCTAAAATTTTAGCCGCCGCCATGTCCAGGGCTAACGTCCTGGAAGAACAGCGCCGCGACTTTTATCTCTATGTTGACGAGTTCCAGAACTTTGCCACCGATACCTTCGCCGAGATTTTATCCGAGGCCAGGAAATACAAATTAAACCTGACCGTCGCCAACCAGTTTATCGGCCAGATGCCTGAGGAGATTAAAAACGCCGTCTTTGGCAACGTCGGTACCCTGGTGGCCTTTAGGGTAGGCGTAACCGATGCCAACTTCCTTCAGCATGAATTTGCCCCGACCTTTTCCGAGCAGGATCTGGTCAATATTGAGGCCCAGCATATCTATATGAAAACCCAGGTTGAAAATGAACCTGTCCTGCCTTTTTCGGTTGATTTGACTTTCCCCTCCTGGGAAGCCTGGCAGGCGATGAGAAAACCTGAAGTTGGCAAAGCCATTCAGGAGCTGTCCAGATTAACTTACGGCAGAGACCGGGCAACTGTTGAACGTGAGATCGCCGAACGCGCCCAGCTTTAATTTATCAATTCAAACTGTTAAAATTCCGGAAGTAACGCGCGAATAGCTCAACGGTAGAGCAGATGTCTTATACACATCCGGTTCCTGGTTCGAATCCAGGTTCGCGCACAGTGAGTGTCTTACAGTCACATAAATTTACCTTGATGTTGTGACTGGAGCTTTGCTCATACACACTTTACGAGGGTTCAATCCCTTCCGGGCCCACACATTAAAGGAAGCGAACCTGGTTCGACTCCGGTGAGATTTTGAATCGGAGCAGTATTCTGCGTAGCAGAGCTATTCCTTCCAGGCCCACATTGTGGGAGCTCTATTTTAAGAGTTCTTCAACCTTTAATGTTGTATAACCGAAATCAACTCTCTCTTTGCCCATAGCAATCTTAATACCTTCAGCCACTCCATGTAAAAAGTTTGCTTCCATAATAATTTCCTGGTAACTTCCTTTTCGAGTATCTTCAATTATATGTTTACCAGCTTCTGGCATTTTAGAAGCATCATGCCATAACTCTTCAGCTTTATGATCTATAGTATCGGCTAGTTTACTTAGGTCTGCCTTCCTTAGTCCTTCAGTCATATTAGAGTTCTTCCAGGGTGACTTTGTCTTCCGAGGATTTGCCCTGGATAAATTGAAGA
This sequence comes from uncultured Gammaproteobacteria bacterium, assembly GCA_964439785.1. Lineage (GTDB taxonomy): Bacteria > Patescibacteriota > Microgenomatia > Daviesbacterales > UBA10151 > CAYTPB01. Next base: position 3,670 of record CAYTPB010000001.1, on the reverse strand, counting down.
TATCTTTCTGTAGTTGAAACTCTTTTGTGGCCCGCTAACTTGGAAATCAAAGTCAGGGAAGTTCCGGTAGAGAGATGATGGGCGATCCAGGTGTGGCGAAGATCGTTAACTTTAGCATCTTTTATGCCTGCCATCTTGAAGTATCTATCTATGGCTGTCCTGATATTTCTAATCAGCAGGGGGCGGCCGGTTTTAGTCACAAATAGAGCCTTATTTTGGGTCTTTGGACGCACCTCCAAGTATTTTTGTACAGCCTCAACTGCCGGTCTGTTTAAAGGGATGGTCCGCTCAGTTGAACCCTCAAAGGGTCTAATGTGAAGTTGTGCCGCAGTTGGATTCAAATCTATATCGTCAACAGTTAATTTTGCCAGCTCGCCAATCCTGATTCCAGTCTGTAAAAACAGCTCAATAATGGCAAAAATTCTTAAATCTCCTTTAGCGGCATCCCGTAGAGCCCTGTATTCAACTTTTGATAGGATCCTGGGCGGTTTGTTCTCAAACTTCGGGTGTTCCAGGTTGTCGGCCGGGTCATCGGCTATTAAACTGGAATTTTTTAGGAATTTGAAAAAGGTTTTAGTGGAGTTAGTCTTTCTGGAGATGGATTTAGTGGTGTAACCCTCCTTGGCCAGTTTGGCCATGAAGGCATTCAAATCATCGGTTGTGATATCATCGGCGTTCTCTTTTGAGATAGGGGGAGCGTTTAAAAAGGTCACCAGTTGCTCAATATCTTTGCCATAAGCTAATATGGTAGCAGAAGCGCGGGAGCGCCCCTTTAAATGTCCGATAAACTGTTGGTGTGCGTCCCTAAGGTCAATCATATCAAAGCTGGATTATATCCCATATAATATATTCAAGGGCTATTAAAGTCAAGTTTTGAACTTAAGTACATGTTTAAAAGAATTATAACCACGACCACTATAATTATTATTGCCCTCCTGATCATCAATCTAATTAGACAAATTTCCCAGGCTTTAAATGCTTCCGGCAGGCTGGATACTGATGTCAATGAGGTTAGCCGTCTCCAGGATGAAAATAGGACCTTAAAACAGAAGCTAAACCAGGTTGAGACTTATGATTATTTAGAGCAAATAGCCAGAAATGAGCTTGATCTGGCCAAGCAAAATGAAACAATTTACATAATTTCTGACTCTGAAATAGAAAAAGTCTTAAATGCCGGCAAAAAAGTTGAGCCGCCCCAGCCTCCCAACTGGCAGCTCTGGCTAAAGTTGATCTTTCATTAAGCCTGTTCGGAAGGGTCAAGTAAGCTTGAGTTAGGATTGTTTGTCAAGGTCCATTCCTTGTTATTGTCTCTTAAGAAGGTAATCTCTTTTAGATATATACCGGCATTAGGCGTGGAATAGGTTGCAATCCTGATTTTCTCTCTGGGCTCCCGGCCGGCCGGTCCCAACTCTTCCTCCATTTCATTAAGTGGCTTGGTCGTTTTGGGGTCTAATTTAAATATTTGATAGATAACTCCTTGCTGAATCTCTCTTCTTTGATCATCGCTCAAACTTTCTGTGATAGTTGGACTTTCAATAATTGTGCTCGGGTCAAGAGGAAGCAGATTAAATGGGGTTCTTTTTCTGCTTTCAGAATGAGGATCCTCAACCATTCCTTTTTTCTCTCCTGTGTCTGGGTCAATATCATCTACCAAAAACACCGTTGTATCAACCACTTCCTCCCATTCTCCTGCTATATGTATAGCCATCTCCAAACCCTGAGAATAAGCCTCCTTAAACGCCTCAACTTCTTTGCCTTCGGTTTCTTCCTCAGCCATGGTCATATTATACCTCAGTTGATCTTAATCACTTATTGAGTTAAAATAGCTACAGCCTAAAGCTTAAATCTTTAACAAACCAAAGCTCTTGCTCTAATAATCAAAGCCAAATAACAGCTAAAAGGTTCGGGTAAAAAGAGCTATCTTAAAAGAGAAAGCTTGGGATGGATGTTTCGGTAACGTGAGCATCTGGATTGTATTAGTCTGGTAGAAACATCCAGAGGCAAAAGTACCGACTTGCCGCGGGGTAGAGCAGTGGTAGCTCGCGAGGCTCATAATCTCGAGGTCGTTGGTTCGAATCCAACCCCCGCAACCAAAAAGAAATTCCCGCCGAAAGGTGGGATTTTTTCTTTTTGTTCGAGATGGTGGATTGAAGCTGCGATTTAACCATCTAAACTGATTGTTTCCCAAGTTAATCAACATTAAAAGTTTGGAATTTCATCTAAGAAAGCAGGTTCGCCAATTCCTTACTCAACAGAATTGGGTGTGTAATCCAACCCCAGCAACACAGGTACCATAATATTTGATTATCAAAGTTTAATATAGAATAATCAATTAATGGCAAGGTCTATTGTTAATTTGATTATTTGGTTATGGTTAGTTTTCTTTGGTTTAATGATTATAGCTGAATGGTTTGGCCCTGCAGAATTTTGTTTTGGATGTACAACAAAGTTCATTGATAGGGTAGCAACAGTCTTACAATTTGCCAGTTTATTAAATGCAATATTTATTCCTGTTTTAGCTTACAACCTAACTCTTAGACAAAGTAACAAGCAAAGAATATTGTTTATAATTCTTAGCGCAATTGCCGGATTTTTGCTTGTTATTTTTGGAGAGTTCTCTGCTCTTGTAGCTATTTCAAGAAATGTTCCCTTTTAGAGTGATTCCTAATCCCCTCCAACACATTTTTAGTGATATAATACCTTCATGAAACAGATTCATACTATTGTTTGGAAAGAAGATCATTTATTTGTGGCTAAAGCTCTGGAAGTAGAAGTAGCAAGCCAGGGAGAGTCGGAGAATGAAGCTCTGGAGAATTTAAAAGAAGCTTTGGAACTATATTTCGAAGATAACAGGGATATTGAACTGGCTGAAGTTAAACAACCCAAACTCCAGGATCTTTCCATCCATCTAAATGCCTAAACTTTACTCAGCCAGACAGATTTTATCTGCCTTAGAGAGAGCTGATTTTTCCATGGTTAGCCAAAGAGGCAGCCACATAAAATTAGTCAGAAAAACCCAAAATCAAACATTTACTGTCATAGTTCCAAATCACAAAGAAATTGCTCTAGGAACTTTTAACAGTATTCTAAAGCAAGCTGGAATGACCAGAAAAGAAATGGAAAAATTTATAAAGTAGAATTTCTAAAACTCTCCAACCCCCGCAACATTAGTCCTTGAAAAGTCCTTATTTTAGTGCTAGTATAGGCACATGGTTACACAACAAGCACAAATTAAATTAAATTTGCCAGTTTCCTTAAAAGAATATTTAGAGAGCAAAGCCTCTAAGTTTGGCATGCCTTTAGCAGGCTATATTAAACATCTGATTTTAAAGGATGTTGAGGATATGGATTACCCTACTTTTGAGGCATCCGAGAGAACTATTAACAAAGCTAAAGAAGCTTTAAAAAATAAAGATAAGTCTATCTTAGTGGAAGACATAGACAAATTCTTCAAAGATCTTTCTTAATGCGAATCCGCTTCGATGAAAAACTCAAAAAAGAGCTCCAACAATTAGGTAAAAAAGACCCGAAACTAGCCAAACTTATTGAGAAGCAGTTTAAATTGTTTGCGTCAGAGCCCAGACACAAATCGCTAAGGACTCACAAACTGTCAGGTGGGTTAAAAAATTTGTGGAGTATTTCAATTAACCAGAGTATAAGGATGATTTAC